>JAILGI010000053.1 GCA_024696885.1 Bacilli bacterium | reverse complement strand
CACTTCCTTTAGAAAATGCATTAAATAGCGCGTCGCTCACAAGAGAACCAATTTCAGCACCTGTAAGACCATTAGTTTTGTCCGCTAATTGGTCCAAATCAAACTTGGCAATATCTCTGTGTTTGCCTTGGATATGAATTTTGAAGATTTCTTTTCTTTCTTCTTTAGAAGGAAGGTCAACAAAGAAGATTTCATCAAAGCGGCCTTTTCTTAATAATTCAGGAGGGAGTTGTTCGATGTTGTTTGCTGTAGCAACTACGAAGACAGGTTCTTTCTTTTCTTGCATCCAAGTTAACAAACTTCCAAATACACGAGAAGCTGTACCTCCGTCGGTTCTATCTGAACTACTTAAACCAGATAATCCTTTTTCGATTTCATCAATCCAGAGTACACATGGTGCAATTGTGGTAGCAACATCAAGGGCCTTTCTCATGTTGGCTTCGGATTGTCCCACTACTCCACCAAATACTTTGCCAAGATCAAATCTAAGAAGCGGATAATTCCATGCACGTGCAATACATTTTGCAGTTAGAGACTTACCACAACCTGGTAAGCCAAGAAGCATGACTCCTTTTGGAGTATCGATGCCAAAGTCTATTGCCTTTTGCGAGAAAGCGTCGCCTCTTAAACGCAACCAGCTTTTAAGATTATTTAATCCACCTACACCATCAAATCCACTTTCTGGATGATAGTATTCAAGCAATCCGTCTCTCTTAATGACACTTTCTTTTTCAGAAATAAGATAAGGAATAACTGAATCATCTAATTTACCAAATTTTTGGACTGCCTTTAGAAAGGCTAAATTGATTTCAGTAGTTGTTAATCCTAAAACACTATTTAAGAGTTCATCGGTAAGTTCATACTCATTACTCTTTAGGTTTGAGTTGATAACAACGCTTTCTGCAATCTTCTTAATAAATGTCTTATTAGGAAGAGGCATATTGAGAACAGGGATCTCTTTTGAAAGAGCATTAGGAAGACAGTTTTCGCTGCTCTCAATAATTAATGTTTTGTGAGAAGTTCTTTTCATCTTTGCAATTTCAAAGAGAAGATTAACTACGTCTGTATTTGTTAAATAGAAATTGAAGTTTTCCAAAATCAAATAACAACTCTCTTTATCTTCTTTGAACTTCTTTAATAATTGGATTGGATCTAAGATTGGTTCAACATTGCCGTCACTGTCGACGATGCCAACACTTCTATTCCATCTTTTCCATTTAGTTAAGTTGCTGCCTGAAATGACGTTGACGGTACTTTGGAGTCTTTGCCATTCATATGTAACAACCTCTATAATTGGGGTTTTGCATTTAAGTAATAATTCTAATTCTTCTTCAAACTTTGCCATTGTTTTGCCTCCTTAATAAGCCATTGCTAAGTCATAATTTCTCATCATGTAGATGTGTTCGTTTCTAATTGTTTTATTCTTCTTGTTTTTGAAATTAACTTTGGATTTGCGTGTTTTTTCACGATTTTCGTAGTCGATTTCGTCTTCTTCCATGTATTGAACTTCATCTTCAATTCCTTCACATTCATTTCTTTGTTCTTGAATGTTTTTGCATTGGAAGTAAGGATCTAAACCCTTTTCAATTAAGAGAATTAGATAAGCTTCTAAATCAATTTCTTTAACATTGATAATCGCGTGCTTATCATGATGTTTAACTCTTGGCATCCATCTTGCTTGGAACGCTGCTTCTTTACCAGATTCTGCTTTAATTGGAACTGTTTTGATGATGCATTTGTGTTGTCCGACGTGTCCGAACTTAACTGTAACTGCGAAGTATTTTTGTGTCATTTTTGTTTTCTCCTTTTCGGTGTCTTTCACCGCTGACACCAACATATTAGATGACTGGCAAAAATAGCGTTATGTACCAGCGGTTCAAATCGAAAACGAATAAAAAAATAGCACATCCCTTAACGGAACATGCTATCGAGATCAACACCTAGTGCCATCGCGATTAATAAGGCTCTTTCGAGTTTAGGAAACTTAATTCCGTTCTCATAATCGTAGATGATTCTTTGATCTGCTAAGCCGATTGCATCAGCTAATGCTTCTCTAGTCATCCCTTTATCGGTTCTAATCTTCCAGAGATTTAATCCGAATTTTTTGATGTCGAGTGTTGTGCTCTTTAAATTGTTAGTCATGTTTTTGTGTCCTCCTAATGACGAATTCACTCTGAGGCGTCACATAACTAACAGGTAAAGTATAGCATACTAATCTCTAATTTTTCATAGAAGGAACGCCAATTAAGTCATCCACCTTTACCTTAAAGTAATTACAAATGGATAGTACATTTATCAAACTTGGATAAGTGTGACCTCTTTCCCACGCATTAATACTAGAAGTAGATACGTGTATGAGTTTTGCTAATTCTGTTTGCGTCAAATTAGCTGCCAGTCTTAATTGGTGAACGTTTCCCGCTATGATGGTCACATTTAAAATTTTGTTTTCCATCAACATTCACCTCGCACAACTATTGTCCAACAAAAGAAAAAGAACCGTTATGTACCAGCGGTTCATTTCGTTATTTATCCACAACCATCCTCAATGGTGCCTCGGCACGAGCAAGTGCTCATATGCGCTCATACGTAGAGGCTATTGCGATACCATGTTATTAGTTATAAAAAGATATAAAGCTTTGTAGAGCCGTTTGTTTAAAAAGGAAAAATAGTTTTTATTCTTTCATGCTATCTAAAAGCAAAAAGGTTCCCTTTAGAGAACCAATTCAAGCTTTTTTCCTATAGGACCGCAAAGACGCCTGATATAAATAAGAGAATATAAGCTATCTTCATAAAGGCTTGAGTGTTGATCTTTTTTAATAACACTTTCGCGATCAATAAAGATAACAAGCTAACTCCAATCGCAATTCCACCTATCAGGAGAACGTGTGGAGTAAAACTTCCTTCTGCGATGTTTGTTCCTAATATAATAGAGTTAAGTATTACCCACATTGTTGATAATGTTGCTCTAAATTCATCCTTCTCTTTAATAACGCTTACCGCATAGATAACCACTAAAGGGCCACCACTGACAAATAAGAAATGCATTATACCCGCTAAGATGAGAATAATCGGGTGAACCCATTTAGGAATCTTGTTTCCATCAACATCAAAGAAGAAATAAAATAAAGCGATAAAACAAATTACTGTTCCATAGATTTTTAACAGCCTTTCCCCATTAGGTCTTAAGAAATTGATTAAAAAACCTAGTCCAAAACCCATTCCCACAAAGACGATGAGAAATAATAGTTTTTTGAAATTTATCTTCTTGAAATTTAAGATGACAATTAATAAAGATATGACTATCGCGACTAGATTGAGAATCGGTCTAGCCATAGAAATACCAACGAGGTTAATGGAAAATGGCATAGCGATAACCGTGCCCGCAAATCCAGTGATACCTTGAACGATGTTAGTAATAAAAACAACGACAAGAAATAGTATTTCAAAGATATTCATATATTTATTTAATATTTAATTTCAGTATTCTCACCAACGATACCAATATATGCACCGAGTGAAGCTTGGTTAGACTCTTTATGAGCGTATAGCCATTTATTTTCTTTCCATAACTTTTTATCTGATACTGGTCCAGTTAGATCTCTATTCGTTCCTTGAGGGAGAATAATCGCACATTTAAAACCTTCATCAGATAGTTTGCACGGAGAGAAATGAAGTGTTAAAGGATTTAAGACGACACAAGTTCCTTTTTTCACATAAAAGGCTTTGACATCTTTAGAATCGATTACTCCATCTTTAATATCTTCTTGAGTGGCCAATAAAAGCACTAAGTCAGTCGCAGCGATATCGACTTCATATGAGCCATGATATTCCAAACAGTTGAGTTTAGAATTATAGCCATTACAATAGCCAGTTTCGATATCCATCAAGCCAAATATTTGTTCTTTAATTTGGCCTAGAGAAGGGATATCTCTCATCTTGATATCATCTCTCATATAGAGATTGTTCTTCTCTGGCATTGGTGAATGTTCAATAAGAAAATTAACGACGTCAGAATAATCGCCTTTTAAAATATATCCGTATTTTAAGAATTCTTTAGATTCTATTTCCTGATACATCGATGACTTCCCACCCTTTAATTCTCGCTAAGTAGCGGACTACTTTTTCAAATTGGACATAACCCATAATGACGTGATGGGCAACACCGGTATACACCACTGTATCAATAACGTCTTTAATATGATGTCTGAATATTACTTTAGCATATGTACCAGATAATTCTTTTTTCATATTGACCGCATCACCCTCTTCATAGAAGAGTCTGGTCTTTCCTCTCGCGGTGTCAATTCTTAAAATAGACATTTTCCCACTCTTAAGGACGAAGTCTGCGGTAACTCCTTTACCACCAGCAAAATATGTCTCTAATGAGCGTTTACACACGCCATCCCATAAATTACATGGAGCGACACCATCATGCCATAGTAAAGCAAAGTTTTCTTGATAATTAACTTGGGAAAGATCTGCCATAAATGGGGTTTCTTCACCCGCAGCTTTAACAGCAATCATGCTAATCGCCGCTTCAACATCACCTTCACAAGCGAATAATAAGCCACGGCTTTGTAATACTGACATCATCGCACATGGAGAAACGCCATAATTCTTGGCGAATTCTGGCCAACATCTGATTGCGATAACATCTAAGGCTTCACGTTTAGAGAATTTATCCGCTAAGACGACTAATTTAGCGACTTGATTGATTTGGAAATCGTTAAGTTTAGAAGCGTCAAATATCTTTAATAATTCTTCTCTTTCTTTAGCAATTTCTTCTTCGCTAACTTCTCCAGAGAATAAATCGTTTAATTCATAATGGGTCACTAATGTGCCTAATTCTTTATAAAGATGGAGTTCATCCACTCCAACATTAAAGAATCCATCGGCACGATAACCGATTAAACCGACTTTGCTACCTTCAATAGCGACTTTGACTTTGATGGCTTTGACAAAGTCTTCATCGATTTCATTACCGACATGAACGATATATGTATCATTGCCACCTTTATATAAGTTAGAGGCATTTAAGTTAACGCCACACACAGCGTTAAGTCTAATTTTTCCTCCATCATATGGTAATTCATCAAATCCCCATAAGAGTAATGGCTTACGGCATAAGTCATTGATAATTAAAGCTAAATGTCCTAAGTGGAATGTCGCACTAACGACAACGATTGCGTCGACTTTATTATCTAAGAAATAATGACTCGCCTTTGTAGCTTCTTCTGGTGTGATGACCATTTCTGGATAATTAAACCAAGTGACTGATTCATCTTTCATCACCACCGCCATTCTTTCTTGGTAGAGTTTGAAAGCGGTTTCGTAGTCGAATGTTTTTCTCACTAAGCACACTAGACCGATTTTTGCTTTTTTCATAAAGGAAATTCCTTTCTATTTTTTATTTACTACTTCATAAGTATTGGAGAAGTCATTCTTCCCTAATCCTTCTTCCATAGCTCTTTCATAAACCTTAATCACGTTGCGTAAAGATGGGACTTCTGCATGGACAGAATCCGCAATTTCACCAGCAAAATGGACATCTTTATTCATATTTTCCACAGAAAACGCTGTTGGATAAGTATGATTCATGATGTTATTTGCTTTAGTGTCTAAATAAAAGCACTGGGCTCCTCCATAACTTAAAGCGGTGACAACATCATGTAAGTCTAAACCGATTTGATCCGCTAAACCGAGGATTTCATTAACGCCGTTTTGGATTTGTCCAACAAGGGCGTTATGGATGATTTTCATCTTTAATCCCGCACCATTTTCACCCATATAGATAATGTTCTTACCCATACAAGATAAGATTGGTTTAACTGTTTCAAATAAATCTTGATCGCCACCAAAATAGATGCCAAGTTCACCCTTAACTGCCGCTGGTTGACTCTTCACCACTGGCGCATCAGCAAGTCTGACACTTTTTTCCGCTAAAAGAGGTTTCATCTCTAAAGCGGTTTGAGGAGATATAGTGGACATATCAATCCAGATTTGTCCCTTTTTTAAATATGGGAGCATTTCATGAACTAATGATTTGAAATGTTCATTCTTTGGCACCATTGAAATAATCACATCAGCGAATTCGCCACATTCCTTATAAGAATCAGCAAATCTAAATGGTGTTTCTTTTTTAATGATATCAAAGCCAATTAAATCAAATTGTTTTGCGACATTAGAGGCCATTGGTAAGCCCATAATGCCTAAGCCGATAAAACTAACTTTCATATTAGTTGCCCTTGGTGTTGTCCCAAGCATTACAGAATACTTCTAATCCGTGTTTGGTATAAGGATGAGTAAATGCTTCTTCCATAACCGCTAAACCGCATGTGATGATATCGACATCAAGTTCAGCCATTAAAGCGATTTCTCTTCCTGTTCTAATTGCCGCACCGATAATTTCGGTTTGGTAACCTTTCGCGTGATAAATATTGCTAATGGTTTCCATATAGGCTCTAGCGTCTTCACCATTAGATTCTTTCCAACCGACAAATGGAGAAACGAATTTCGCACCAATTCTCGCTGCTTGGATAGCTTGAGATGGAGAGAAGACTAATGTAACGTTAGTTCTAATTCCTTCTTCTTCTAATCTTTTCGCGGCTTTTAAACCTTCTAAATTACAAGGAATCTTAATGACAAAGTTTTCACATAAACCAGAAATCTTTCTAGCTTCCTTGACCATGTCATCAGCATTATCTAAATGTGGATTGATTTCAACGGAAACTGGGAATTTATCCATTCCTTCTAATTTGTTTTCTTTAATCCATTTAGCGATGTCAGTAATGGCTTCGATAAATGTTTTGCCACTATTTTGGATGTGACGTGGATTTGTGGTAATGCCATCAATGCCATAGCAGTGATACGCCTTATCAATTTCATCTAATTTTGCAGAATCGATAAAAAATTTCATATATTATTCACCCTCCTTATGGTGTTTTTTATTAATGCTTTCAAATAATGGTTTAAATTGACTTTCTTTATTAAAGAAGGCAATTGGTAAACCCATTGGTGTCTTAATGATATAAGAACCACCAGCGAATTCCTTACCAGTAAAGAATTGTACCCATTTTCCTTTCGGAAGGAAAACTTTTTGCTCAACTTGTTTTTCTCTAATTACTGGTGCCACTAAGATGTCTCGACCAAAGAGGAATTGTCTTTTGTTAATCTTACATTCATTTTCTTCAAAATGCATGAACATTGGTCTAATCATTGGAGTACCATGTTCTTGGTATTCTTTTTGTAAAGCCACTCGATAATCTTTTAATTCATAGAAGATATGGGAATTCTCGGCGAATTCTTCAATGACTTCTGGATCATTAAATTGGACGTTATCTTTTGGTCTATTACCTTCATGTGTACGATAAATCGGCGTGAAGATATTCATTTCTGACCATCTTCTTAATAATTCCGCGCTTCTTTTCATAAACATGACGGTTGTGTATCCACCGATATCACTATGGGTGACACCAACACCACAGCACGCTAAAGATAAAGAGGCCGGGATAATGGAACCAATACCATATTCATCAGACCAGTCAACATGGTTATCCCCATTCCAAATTGAATTGGTATATTGAGGAGTATGTCCATAAGCGGCTCTCGAGAAGATAAAGATATCTTTTTGTCTGCCGCTTTCTTTAATCGCATCATAACAGCATTTCGCCCAGAATGTTGGCCATTTATTATGGAGTCTTTCTGCTTCTCCACCGTAAACGATAGAGTCGGTTGGTAAATATTCACCAAAATCCGCCATCCAACCATCTAAACCGAATTCGATCATATTCTTTTTGATGATATCTTTATACCATTCATAACCCGTTGGGTTAGTTAAATCGACAATACCAGCATCAAATGTCGTTGATTTAACGTGATATACTTCGCCACTAGTTTTTCTTACTAAGATATTCATCGCCTTGGCTTCGTTATATAAAGGCGCATCTTTCTTTAAGAAAGTATTAATATATCCTAAGAATTTCACTCCATCTTTATGAAGCTCATCGATGAATTCTTTTAAGCCCTTATAAAGTTCATCATCAACTTTCCAGTTCCAATAAACTTGATAACCAAATGATGTGACGACATGACCACACCAATCCTGGGCCCATAAAGCGGCGATTTTCACTCCTTTTTCTTTGGCTTCTAAATATTTCTGTCTTAATACTTCTGTTCCACCTTGCATCGCGAGAATGGCCCCATTATTCACCCAATCTGGTGTTTCAGGAGCAATACCTAAAAGATTAGCGAACTTTTCAATTAATTCCTTTTGATTATCCGCGCATAACATAGAGACGGATTGAGGAACATTTCTAAATCTAAGTTCCACACTATCTTTTTCAAAGACCATCATCCCATAGCTATCATCATGGACATAAAAACCATAATTTTGGCTAGAAATGAAAATTGGGAAAGAACAATATGTTTGATGATATTTGTATTTACTAACTTTTTCTGGTTCAGGTTTGCCTTTGAGTTTCCATTTTAATAGCTTTAAGGCAATTCTCATCACTTGTTGATGTTCACTGACCCAAATAGGCACTTTATAGCCTTTTAAATCTAATTCAGTAAATTGTTCGCCACATCCGTAGATATGTTCATCTTCAAATGTTTTGAATTTCAAAAAGAAACGATTATATCCAACATCGACATGGAAATGGAACTTCACGATATCTGGATTATCATCTAAGATAAGTTCACCTTCCACTTTTCCGTCGGAAAAGATATAACGATTACCAATTTTCGTTCTAAATTTCAAATCATGATCATCACGGATATGATGTTTTGTTTTAAATGAACCACGGGACATTTTGTATTTAGATTTGCCTTTGGCCACTCTAAAGACACAATCCCCACTGGTTAATTGAGAGATAAAATACTCTCTTAACTCTTTAGCATTCATAATTATTCATTAACTTCTGGAGCCTTGTCAGATAATGCAGAGGCCTTTTCTTCTTGAAGTGCTTCTACTTTCTTTTTGGATAATGGATAGACAAACATTAATAACAAGAACATCGCTAATGATAATGCCGCAGGAATAATAATGGATTGATAGTACATTGATGTTGCTGCACTTTCGGTTGGCACCCAATCCGTAGATTGACCATAACCAATAGCGATTAAGGAAACGTTAACGATAATCGCTGCGGTAGTTTGACCTAATTTTCTCATGAATGTGAAGATAGAATAAGCGGTTGCTTCATCATGAGATTTAGTTTTGACAAAGTAATCATCAATAGAATCATTAGCTAATGCCCAAATCATTAAAAAGATAAATGCATTGCCTAAGCCCGCTAATAAGGAGAAGGCTAAGAAGATCCACATTAAGACAGCTCTATCAATTGGGCCAATTGGAATAACGGCTAAGATGCCAAAACAAATCGCGGTGAATAATAAACCAATCGCGCAGATTTCTTTACGACCAAATTTACGAACCAATTTGCCAGAGAAGAACATTACTACCGCAACAGGGAGATATTGGCACACTGTTGATAAGGTGGCCATACCTGGTTTGTTGAAGAACACTTTAAAGACATACATGTTATATGTTGTTTGGAACATTTGGGCAGCTAAGAAAAGCATACCAACGATGGAGATAATGACAAATGAACGGGTTTTTACGAGATTTTTAAGCACTCTGAGGGTTTCACCCTTAGGTCTATCCGCTTTGCTTCTCGCTGGAACTTCGATTCTTTCTTCAGAGAACTTGTAACAAAGAATAGAACAAATAACAGATAATACAGCAAGGATAGAAACACCGATAATCAACTTAGTGGAATTTAAGACACTAACACCATCGACTTTGTCCCATACAAAGAAGTTAACAATCATTGGACCAAATCCACCAAGCGTGGAACCGACACTACGGAAAACGGATAAGGCATTTCTTTCTTTATCATCAGAGGTGATAACAGAGGACATTGATCCATAAGGAATATTTGTTCCGGTATAAAGCATACCAAAGACGATATAAGAAACAATCGCGTAAGCAATGCAAGCAGCATTAGAGAAATGGAACCAGCCATTGACATCGATGAACATTAAGACAGATGAAAAGGCTAATGGAAGGCATAAATAAAGTAACCATTTTTTATATCTTCTTCTTGGTTTGCTTGGAGCATTATCGACGACTCTGCCCCAAATTGGGTCATTAATCGCATCCCAGACACGGGCGATAATCATGATGAGCATAACCACTAATGGTGTGATACCGAGTTTATCGGTGTAGAAGATTTGTAAGAAAGTGTTAACTAAGCCAAAAACGAGCAACGAACCAACGTCGCCTAAAGCGTAGCCAATCTTATCTTTCATACCAATACCTGAGGTATTAGATAAATTATTGGACATAATAAAACCCCTTTTCTAAAAATATTATTTATGTTCGGAATAATCCTTTAATATCTTATCAAAGATAAACGAATAGATAAAGAAAAGGTTCAAGACTATTTGAATATATACTCTTTTATAGGGATTTTGCATGAGGTTTCAATAGAAACGTCATTTTTAAATATAAGTGCTATCAGAAAGAATATGTTCCTGTAACAACCTGGCACTTCCACCCATAAAGACATAGATATTCTTATACCCCATCTCTATAGCGATCTTAATTTGTTCACCAATGCCATATGTTGTCACTAATCCTGGATCATTATTAGCGTTAGCGAAAGATAATCCTGTACATGATGATGACTCGATATAAACATTATTATCAACATCAACATAAAAACGAGTATTCATCTTTTGGGAATATAAATCATTTACTTTAACATCGATATATTTACCTTTCTTAAGAGAAGCTATTGCCTCAACTGAGCCTTCTCCACCATCAGCGATAGGAAAATATATCGCATTAAATCTTCTCGACCTTCTAATGCCTTTTTAAACAAATTACATATATCAATAGAAGAAAGACTTCCCTTAAAGGAATCACTAGCGATAACAATATTCTTTTTATTCATAATCTGATTATATATTTTCTTTATTATAAAGAAAAAGGGAAAGCCTAATTCACTTTCCCTATCTATCCTAAGTATTTATCTAATACTGCGACTAGTTCTTCAATGTTAATTGGCTTAGCAATATGAGAATTCATACCCGCTTCTTTTGCATTCACTTTATCATCACTAAACGCATTAG
>JAILGI010000033.1 GCA_024696885.1 Bacilli bacterium | reverse complement strand
GAAACCATCACGTGGATTAGATTCGTTATAGAATAACTTCGCAAAGAAGTATTCAGAAATACCCGCAGAACCTGGTAAAGGAATTAAACCAGTAATCATTTGATGGTAATTACCTAAGAACACGCTGTCCCAGAAATATTTCAATTCTGTGTGTTCATTGCCTAAGGCCAAACCGCAGAAATATGGAACAGAATATTTGACAGTCATATAAACTGCGAAAGAAACTGCGACTAAGATAAAGAAAGGAATATTAGTCATTAATCGTCTAAATTCAATTTTGAAGTTCTCCACTTGGATTCTTAGATTTTCTCTTGTCTTATCTGGTTTTTTAACAATTTTAAGTTTGGATAAGAAACCAATAATTGGTCCCATAATAAAATTATGGAATCCATGCCAGTAAGACATTAATAAGACGATTAAGATAACAGAAATGTTAAGTATAAATCCGGCGATAGTTAACACTAATGGAGGAATAGATATCTTCATTTCTGCGATTTGAATCTTTAATGGATCAATGCTCATAATCAAATCGAATTTCATCACAAAGGCTAAGATGCCATAGATGATTAAAACGATTTGGAAAACGATAGAATACATCGCTAAAGCGCTGACTGCAGAAGAAATATGAAGCCCTTGTTTTTTATATGTATAGGCTTGCATAATCTGTCCACCAGAAGCGCCTGGAGTCACAGCATTATAAAAAACACCAATTTGATCCACTGCGACCGCTTGATGGACGTGATAATTTCTTGTGTATAAGCGCGCGAAACAAAAAAGAATAAATGACCTAACGACGATAATCACTAGCATGATACCAATGATGACTAAAATCCATTTAAGGTCACATTTAGCTAAATTAGCTAAAATTGTATCTGTATGTCCCCACAGCGAAAGAACGATAGAAACCGCAGTAACAATTAAAACGAAGGAGATGTTGAGAATGTATTTCCACGTTCCTTTTTTCTTCTTTTTGACTCCGTTCTTTTGATCGGACTCATATTGTTCAACTTGTTTCTGTAGTTCTTCTGAGTTGGCCATATCGAAATAATTATAACATATGAAAACGATTTTGTTTCATATGTTGAGTGAAGATAATAACAAATATTAATTTAAAATACTAGAGTTTAAGATAAGATAACAACACCATCAGAACAAGTGACGTATGTTGCTGGCACAGTTTCATTCCAATAAACATTTTTGTAGATTTGTTGCCACTGCTCAACTGTGCCTAGATAATTAATGGTTGTTAGAGATGTACAATAAGAGAAACTCCAAGAATCAATTGATTTTAATTCACTTCCTAAAGTTATTGTTTCTAATGATTCACAATGGTAAAAGGCGTGTATTGGTATTGTGGTTACGCCACAATTATCACACAAAATGAATTCTTTTAAATTATGGCTTCCACTAAAAACAAGTCTAGTTGTGTTTTGATCAATAGGTCTTTCAAAGATATTCCCAGTAATACTAACGTTTTCTTCTAGGACAAAAGATGTTGTCTCGCCATTTAATACAAAATCTTCTGAAGTCAGTATTTGAGCAGGAACACAAACATTTAAGCCATTTATGCTTGAAGAAACATGAATGTCGGTTTCTTGATCATCAAAATCGATGATATAAGTTTTATTAGATGAATCTATGCAAACTAAATTTTCATAAGAATAAATAGATTCTTCACTATAGCCCCAAATAACAGGACAATCCAAAGGATTCCAATCATAATTCCAATCTTTTGGACGATAAGAATGCTCACAAAAAATAACTAGTGAATGGCAACCATAAAAAACACCTTCATCAACAAATGTTGTGCTTTCATGAATCACTATTTTTTCAAGAAGAAGACAATTATTAAATACTGATGAACCAATAAATTGAACGTTTTTACCAAGCTCAACTGAAATTAGATTTCTACAGCAACTGAAAGCCTCATATTTAATGGTCTCGACGCTATCAGGGATTGATACTGAAGTCAATGCGGTAAAGGCAAAAGCATACTCGTTAATAGTTTTTAAACAATTGCCTAAAGTTGCAGAAGTAAGAGACTCGCAAAAATAAAAAGTCATACGATAAAGTTCGATTAAACTATCTGGAATTGTTATCTCAGTTAACGCAGAACAATAACTAAAAGCCTCTTCACGAATTGTTGTCAAATTATTACCTAGTTCAATGGACGCTAAAGATTTACATTTAGTGAAAGCTTTTGGCCCAATTGTAGCAATGCTATCTGGAAGAGTAATACTTTCTATTGAAGAAGAAGCAAATGCTTCTTCACCTATGGTGTTTATATTAAATCCTTTCCAATAGAAAGGAACAATAACATCAGTGGAAATGCCGTGGTAATAATCCACTTCATTTTCAAAAAAATCTAAACCGATTGTGCAAGATACATAACTTGCAGTATAAGATACGGAAGTTTGAGTTTCACTTGTTTTTTCCCATCTATAAAATGAGTATTGAATTTGCTTTTCTTCATCATCTTCTCTAGTTGGATCATCATATGGATAAACAGGGTCTTCTCCTCTTTCACCTGTTGTAGCTTCCAACAAAGTTCCATCATAATCATAAAAAAGAACAGATATGATTTCTTTAGAAGATGATGAACTATATGAACTAGTTGCATCAGAAGAAGAAACTGGTTCACCGCTTGAAGATGAATTGCTACTTTTTGATGTTTTTCTATGAAAAAAGCCACATCCAGAAAGAAGCAAAGAAAAGATAGAAAGGCACAAAACGACCTTTGTTTTTCTAAAAGATTGGAAATAATACATACTCAAATACCTTATATTTATTTTAAATTAAAAATTTATTTGGTCAATAATACCACTAAAAGGTATTTATTTTTCAATATCTTCACGATATGTGTCGTGAGTTTCAGGATTATAAACTTCTGATATCCACATAATCGTATGAGTGTTAATCTCACCAATATTTTTAATCTGGTGAGTGTATCCAACATGAATATCAACAAGATGTGGATGCTCACCGTCCACGACATCCACAATCATTTTATTTGTTTTGATATCTCTTTGTTTAATCTCGGACTTACCAATCACTGTGTAGAATATTTCTTTTTTGTATGTGTGGTAATGACCACCTTTAGTGATTCCAGGATAAGCGACATTGTCACTTATCTGTCCCCATTTTTTAGACTTATATAATTCTTCAAAACTACCACGATTATCTTCGGCGAAATTATAGGTTTGTCCTGGTTCACTTAAATAATCCAAGAAAGTTTTAAATAACTTTAATTCAAATTCATCATGGATTAATGGTAAGTGTCTTTCTGATTCCACTTCGCCTTTGAAATAATAAAGCAAATCAGCGAGTTTTCCTAATGAACAATCATGAACTGGTTTAACACTTAAAATATCTTTAGAACCATCATGATTATCATCTTTGATGATATTAATGAATGTATCGACAATATCATCGATATAATTAAAGTGGACAACATAGTCTCTATCTCTAATCGATATTTCTAAGTTATTCGCGATGTTGTAGCAGAATGTTGCGCATGCGGAATTATAGTTTGGTCGACACCATTTACCAAAGACATTCGCTAAACGGAAAACATATGGATGAGATAAGTGAGCAAGAATATAATCTTCGCCCATCTTTTTAGATTTACCATAATCGTTGTTTAATTCCGCTTGAATGGAACTAGACATAATTAAAGGAATGTCTTTATTTAATGCAAGCATTAAGTCCACGACTTTTTTCGTGAAATTTGTATTTCCGTTATAAAACTCTTCTGTGGTTAATGGGCGATTGATCCCAGCGAGATGAATAACAAAATCCGCTTGAGAAATATAATTCCTAAAATCATCTTCAGTTTTATCTAAATCATAAGGAAGAACGTTATATCCACATCTTTGTAGTTTTAAACAAGCATGTTTACCAATAAATCCGTTACTTCCAGTAACTAATATATTCACGGTTATTCTTTTCTCCAAACCATCTTATTAACAACACCAGTATAAGATTGAATGAGTTTAACAACCTTATCAGACACATTCGTATCCATGTAATCTCTGACTGGTTTACAACCATTCTTATTAAGAACCGCAACTTCCACTGCTTGTAATAAGTTCTTTGTATCTATACCCGCAAGGACGAAGCATGCTTCGTCTAATGCTTCTGGTCTTTCCGTGCTTGTTCTAATGCAAACCGCGGCGATTGGTTCACCAATACTCGCGTAGAAACTACTTTCTTCTGGTAAAGTACCAGAATCAGAAACCACTGCGAAAGCGTTCATTTGTAAATTGTTATAATCATGGAAACCTAAAGGTTCATGCATAATGACTCTTTTATCTAATTTAAAACCAGAAGCATCAAGTTTCTTTTTACTTCTTGGATGGCAACTATAGAGGATTGGCATATCATATTTTTTCGCGAGTTCATTGATCGCGTTAAATAATGATAAGAAATTCTTATCAGTATCTATGTTTTCCTCTCTATGAGCGCTTAAAAGGATGTATTTTCCTTTTTGTAATCCTAGTTTAGATAAAATATCGCTGTTTTTGATGGATTTTAGGTTATTTGAGAGCACTTCCGCCATCGGGGAACCTGTGACATAGGTTCTCTCTTTTGGAAGCCCTGTGTCCGCTAAGTAGCGGCGCGCATGTTCGCTATACGCTAAATTGACATCAGAGATGATATCAACGATTCTTCTATTTGTTTCTTCGGGTAAACATTCATCTTTACATCTATTTCCGGCTTCCATATGGAAGATTGGGATGTGTAAGCGCTTCGCGCCGATAACGCTTAAACAACTATTCGTGTCCCCTAACACTAATACTGCATCAGGATTTAATTCCACCATCGCTTGATAACTCTTCGCGATGATATTGCCCATTGTTTCACCTAAGTCTTTACCGACTGCATCTAAATATATATCTGGATCTTTGATACCTAAATCTTTAAAGAAGATTCCATTTAGTGTGTAATCATAGTTTTGTCCAGTATGAACTAATAATGTATCAAAGTATTCGCGGCATTTATTAATGACCGCGGCTAATCTAATGATTTCGGGTCTAGTTCCAACGATAACCATTAGTTTTAATTTTCCATTATTTTGAAAAGGCATAATATGACCTCCTTTTTGTTATTCGTGTTGTCTAACTGGTCCACCGAATAATTCAAGTTTCTTTAATAACTTCTTCATACCTTCAACATCAAGTCTACCAGTGTTATGAGAAGTATAGCTTTCACCTAAGTTTAACTTTTTATTTCCTTTAGAGAAATATTTATCGTAATTTAAGTCGCGGTTATCCGCTTTAATGCAGAAGAAATTACCCATATCAATGGACTTTAACATTTCTTCTTGTGTGACTAGTGTTTCATA
>JAILGI010000096.1 GCA_024696885.1 Bacilli bacterium | reverse complement strand
TAAATAGTCAAATCGAGAATCGGACGCTAATAACAAATCCGTAAATCTTTCATATAGCATATGTGAGATAGCGAGATTAAAGATGAGATATGGTAAAAGCATCGTTTTTGAATAAATAAGGGCGACAAAACTGGTGATAAGCAAAAGCGAAACAAAAACATATCGCTTAATCAGGTCATGACGGGCGATTTGATAAGATTGATAATGTACATCATCTAAATCATCGAGAAAATCATCACTCTTTTCTGCGTTATCAAAACCCGCTTCGACAAAGGAAATATCCGCTTCTTTTCTTCTTAAATACGGGTTGATGAATTTAACTGAAACAACCGCTAAGATGAAAGGCACCATAACAAGCAAGAAATTAACGAGATGATTAATCAAAAGTAAGAATGTCATGAAGATAATAACCATGATTGTGAAGACAAGATTCATCTTTGATGAATGTGCTTCCCTTTTATACGCTTCATAACGCTGAAAGAATTCATGATATTTATGGTCATCCACCTTAATCTTCCTTTGAATATCCCAATCGAATCTTTGCATTTTCTTAATGAGATGGAACCTAAACAAGATTTCAAATATGACGAATAAGCCAAGGAATATAATGGGTAGATAAATCATCTTCGAATTGATGAAGAAAATACCCGCCATTAAAAAGACTGCGGAAAAGATTTGTAAAACCGTGGATAAGACATCATTCTTCTTCTCTTCCTTTAAAGGGTTATAGAAAGTGATATCTTTTTTGACAAACTCTTTAATAAAGAGAATCTTCCCGGTCCAAATAGCAAGGAAATCCACTACCTTCATTTTCATTTCGCCCTCTTCAGGATCTAAAATCGTCACATAATTATTCTTCATTTTCGTGATGACGACATAGTGATAGTATTTCTCCCTCTTTTCAATCAAAGCAATCGCGGGCAAAGCAACCCCGGCGACATCTTCTTTAATATCGAATTTTGCCCCATCAAAAGTGATGCCGTACTCTAACGCCATATCGCCTAGTTCTTTAAAGGAATAATCTTGATGTGACTCATCTTCCTTGAGATATAGTGCGTCCGGATTATCGTATTTAATCGCGATGACCATCTTCAAACACGCATACCCGCAATCGAGCCCCGTGATCTGTGGAATAAAGTATTTCATAAAATATCCTCCTATAAACTTATTGGGAGAAAATGAGCAATTATTTTCACATTATTTTACATAAAGAAAAACACTCCTAATAATAGGAGTGAATTTTTCAAAATATTTTTAGTTTTTCTTAAACATCTTCTTCACGCGTTCGATGAAGGATTCAGATTCGCTCTTAGGCGTGGCTTTTTTAAATTGTTCAAGAAGTGTTCTTTGTTCTTTCGATAAGCTTGTGGGAACAGTGACTTTCACGTGTACGTATTGATCGCCACTTCTGCCACTTCTCATGTCTTTAACGCCTTGTCCGCGCATCTTGAGGACTTGGCCAGGTTGTGTGCCACTTGGTATGGTGAGTTCCACTTCTCCATAGACTGTAGGAATACTGACTTTTGTTCCTAAAGCAGCATCTGCGAAATCTAAGGGGAGTTGAATATGAATATCATTACCATCTCTTTGGAAGACTTGATGTGGTTTGACATTGACTTCAACGATTAAGTTACCATTAGGTCCTCCGTTATACCCTCTTTCACCATAGCCAGAAATGACGATTTGTTGACCGGTATTGATACCCGCGGTTACTTTTACGTCAACTTCCTTTTTCTTTCTTACATAGCCCTTTCCGGAGCAATCAGGGCACTTCTCACTAATGGTTTTACCATTACCGCCACAAGTTGGACAAACATCTTGCGATTCCATGACCCCGAGAATTGTTCTTCTTTGGGAACGGATATAGCCTCTGCCACCACACTGACTACATGTTTTAATAGAGCTAGGACTCTTCGCGCCTGTACCTTGACATTTTGGACACATTTCATCGACGTTAAGGGAGATTGTGAAATCGCCTCCGTTAATCGCATCCATGAAGTCTAAGTTCATGGTGATGATGCGGTCATTGCCACGTCTTGGTCCACTTCTTTGTTGACGGCGGCTTCCTCCACCGAAGAAGGATGAGAAAATATCGCCGAAAATATCGCTTGAACCACCGAAACCGGAGAAACCGCCTTCAAATGGATTAGCGCCTGGATTACCACCCGCTTGTTCAAACGCGGCAAAGCCGAATTGGTCATAGGCAGAACGCTTTTGATCATCGTAAAGGATGTCATAAGCTTCTTGGATTTCCTTAAATTTCGCTTCGTTACCTGTTTCCTTATTATCAGGATGGTAAGTTTTTGCTAATTTACGATAAGCGGATTTGATTTCATCTTTGCTGGCGTTTTTATTGACGCCTAAGACTTCATAAAAATCGCGTTTATTTGCCATATTCTCTCCTTTCTTCATAACACATAGAGGGCTTATAGCCCCCTATGGAATGATAATTAATCTTTTTTGTGGAATTCGGCATCGACAACATCGTCGTTAGAGGATGAAGCGTTATCGTCTTGATTTGCCTTTGCGCCTTGAGCAGCTTGAGCTTGTTGCATATACGCCGCGGCTTGTTCAAGTTCGTTCATCTTGTTCTTTAATGTTTCGATATCGTTGTTATCTAAAGCGGTCTTTAATTCGTCTCTCAGTTTTTGAGTTTGTTCTTTTTGATTTGCGTCTAAAGAATCGCCTTTTTCTTGTAATTGTAAATCGATGTCACTGATTAAAGCTTCCGCTTTGTTCTTCACTTCGATTTCTTCTTTACGTTTGTTATCAGCTTCCGCATTAGCTTCCGCTTCTTTCACCATTCTATCGATATCTTCTTTAGAAAGACCATTGCTACCAGAAATGGTGATATTTTGTTCTTTTTGTGTATCTAAGTCCTTCGCAGAGACCTTAACGATACCGTTAACGTCGATGGAGAAGGTAACTTCAATACGTGGTTCACCACGTCTAGCTGGTTTGATACCATTGAGTTGGAAATGACCTAATAATTTGTTGTCTTGGGCCATTGGTCTTTCACCTTGATACACCATGATATCAACAGCGGGTTGATTGTCCGCCGCGGTGGAGAAGATTTGACTCTTTGTGGTAGGAATAGTTGTGTTTCTATTGATCAATGGTGTTAAAACACCACCTAATGTTTCAATACCTAATGTTAATGGGGTAACGTCTAATAAGACGACATCCTTAACATCACCAGAGACAACACCACCTTGATAAGCGGCACCGATGGAGACAGCTTCATCTGGGTTAACGGATAAGTTTGGTTTCTTACCGGTTAATTGGGCCACTAATTCTTGGACTGCTGGCATACGGATGGAACCACCAATCAATAAAACTTGGTCTAATTCACTCGCAGATAAGTGAGCATCGCTTAAAGCGCGTTTGACTGGTTCTTCACATCTCTTTAATAAGTGACGGGTTAATTCTTGGAATTTCGCTCTTGAAAGTGTGGTTTCAAAGTTGACTGGTCCTGCACTTGTCATAGAGATGAATGGTAAGGAAATAACGGTTTGCAAGGAAGCGGACAATTCAATTTTCGCTTTTTCCGCAGCTTCCTTAATACGTTGTAAGCTTGCTTTATCGGAAATGTCGATATTGTTTTCAATCTTGATTTGGGCTTTGATCCAATCAGCGACAACGGCATCCCAGTCATCACCACCGAGTTTGTTATCACCGGCTGTGGAGACGACTTCGAATGTGCCATCACCGATATCGAGGATGGAAACATCGAATGTACCACCACCTAAATCGAAGACGAGGATTTTTTCGCTCTTTTCATTTTCTAAACCATAGGCTAAAGCGGCCGCTGTAGGTTCATTAATGATACGGACGACATCGAGTCCAGCGATTTGGCCAGCATCTTTTGTGGCTTGACGTTGAGCGTCATTGAAGTAGGCTGGAACGGTAATAACTGCCTTTTCAACTTTGTGACCGATGTTTTCTTCGGCGTATTTTTTCATGTAAGCGAGAATCTTCGCACTGATCTCTTGTGGGGTAAATTCTTTATTGATGCATTTAATGCTCACTTTTTCAGCGGAGCCCATCTTTCTTTTGATGGAACTGACGGTGTCAGGGTTAGTAACAGCTTGTCTTTTGGCGGCGTTACCGACGATTTCTTCACCGCTTGCTTTAAAAGCAACGACAGATGGAGTGGTCATTGTGCCTTCTGGGTTTGGAATAACTTTCACGGAGCCATCAGCTTGTAAATAAGAGACGACTGAATTGGTGGTACCTAAGTCGATACCTAAGATAATTTCTTTTGCCATAATAATTAATCTCCTTTATATTTATGCATCATATTTTGGTGCATCTTGTTTTTCTTCTTTCTTTTTGGTGGAAACGGTTACATTGGCTGGTCTAATCAAGCGATCATAGAGCATATAACCTTTGGTGTGAACTTTGAGAACTCTGTTCTCTTCTCCTTCGTCTTCTTGGACTTCCAGAGCGTTCATTGTTTTGTCAGAGAATTTATCTCCAACTTGAGGAGCGATTTCCTTCACTCCTTCGTTTTCTAAGGCCGCGACCATGTTGCGGTAGATGAATTGGAATCCGATTAAGTAATTCTTTAAGTTCGGATCATTTGGTTCATTCTCGAGGGCGAGATGGAAGCTATCGAGGACGGGAAGTAATTCCTCTAAGAATCCCATGGAGCGGTATCGCATAGCCTCTTGATGATCTTTTTCTAAGCTCTTTCTGAGGTTTTGTGTATCCGCATAGGCGAGGTAATATTTATTCTTCCATTCCTCCACTTCCTTTTTTAATTCTTCAATTTCGGCATGGAGTTTTTCGACCTTTTTGTTTTTCTTTTCTTTGTTTTCTTCTAATGGAGTTTCTTTCTCACTCACTTGTCTTACCTCCTTTTTCATTCTTGGTGAAATAGGCATTTAATTCATCGACGAAGTATTCAAGCGCGGAAATGACTTTCGCATAATCCATACGCGTTGGTCCTAATAAAGTTAAACTTTGTTCACCTTCACTACCCACTTTGAATTTTGTGGTGACCATCGTGACGTCAGGATTACCTTCCACTTCACCGATGTTAATTGCGATATTTCCCTCTTCTTTTTCTAATTTCTTGCCCGCATTTTTGAATAAAGATGCATCGGACAATAATTTAAGAACTCTTTCTAACTTATCCGCGTCGTTTTTGAATTCCGGATTGTTGAATAATTCATCGCGTCCGTAGAGTGATAAACGGTCGCTTGCAAATCTTAAAAATGTTTCCATTAAGGCTTGATAGACAACGTCGTGAGAGATAACATATTCGCTCAAGATTGGCTTTAAGGCTTGTGTCTTCTCAATTAATTGAGAAACAGGAGTGCCTCTCAATCGATCGTTCAATAAGTTCATACATTGGACGATTTCTTGAGGTGAGATGCCGCTTTCGACGATGAACGTCTTATTTTCGACATATCCTTTATCGGTCACAAACACCGCGGTTAAGGTATTTTCACTGATTTGGATTAATTGCACATTCGCGAGTTTTTCACTCTCTTCATCTGGTCCCATAACGACGGAGACAAGACTCGTCATGTGGGAGAGAATTTCACAGCTCGTCTTAATGACTTGTTCGACGGATTTGACCTTCTCATCAAGCACTAATTGGAGGGAGTGCTTTAATTCTTCATTAACGCGATCATCGCGAAGGTGGTCACAATAGTACTTATAACCTTTCGCGGATGGGACACGTCCACTACTGGAATGTGTTTTTTCAATATAACCGAGTTTTTCAAGAGCGAACATTTCATTACGAATGGTCGCACTGGAATAAGGAAGATTATATTCCTCAATCAGGGTGTGAGAACCAACTGGTTGTGCATTTTTAATAAAATATTCAACAATATACTTCAAAATCGTATCGCTTCTATTAAATTCCATATAACCTCCTTGGCACTAATAACTCTCAAGTGCTAACTATATTTTAATGTTTTTGATAGCACTGTCAAGGAAAGAGTGCTAAAAATCTCTATTAATTTATAATAAGGATATAAAAAGACCTCCCGAAGGAGATCTTATGTTATTGATTAGGGTTATTCATGTACCCAATATAAAGGGGTAAACCTTTAAAATCTTTGATGACGTAGATGAACGGATGATTGAGTTCGATATGCAAATAAATCTCTTGATCTGGTCCCGCGCTAGTCGCATAATCACCCACGGTGGCCATCGCTACGCTTTTCACAATAGTCCCATCTTCATTTAAGGTGACACTGTTCTTTTGTTTTACTACTTGCAGATAAGTGTAATGGTCTTCTAATGGTTCAAAAGCTTCGCTAAATGGGTCTTTCGTGTAATTGAAATAATCGTTTAATCCGAGGTTATTTAAGATATTATTGAAGTTAATTTCACTATCTTCTTTAAAAGAAGGAACACTTAAATTAATAAAGACTCCGCTATTTGTACCAACTGCTTTTTCTTCGTCTTGTTTTAAGAAATTGACATCTTTAATGATATCTTTGATATCATCATTCGCATTTTTTGTGGTGATATATTGGATGCTATTACCATTTGTGTAGTAGTCATTAAAGGAAATATAAGAGTCATAATCATAATATTTACTTGTCATATAGGAATGAGTCATAAACTTCTTATTGACCTTTGTTCCATCCTCTAATTGAAAGGGTTTCGTAACTGTATCTTCTTTAACAAATAAATGATTCCAGTTTTGTGAGAAATAAAGGGTGGAAAATAAATATAAAACAGTTTCTTCATTCATTTGGAGGAAGTTTCTATCAATGAATTTATCATCGTTTAAACGGGAATTGACCCATTTGACAATTTCATCGACTTCACCACTATTGGAGAAATCTAAATTGAAGGCTTCTGTGTAGGTATTTGTTAATTTATCAATGTAGCTTTGTTTATATGTTCTTAATATTTTATTAAAGAAGGCAGCGTTATTGATTTGACTTGTTCCGTTATCATTCGCGTAATGGTTATTTTGGACAATTTTGCGATAAAAAGCATCTCTAGATTCATTATTTAAACCGAGAACATTATTTGTTTTATTAATTAATTCTTCATCTTTCAATGCATTAGATAAGTTATGAAGGACACCATATAACGTACTAGGCGCGTATGATTTATAGGCGTTTTCCTTATAAAATAAATAAGAATAATCTAAATAGGAATCTAATTCTATTTCACTATAATCGACGTTTCCTTTTTCTTTAGGATAGTTAACTTCATTGAGTTTAGAATTATAAATCGCCACTTTTTTCTCATTTAATGAGAATTTTTTATCGCTTCTCACACTTTCGACATTATATGGGAGGATTTCTTCCATGCCTTTTTTGATCACAGGAATTAAGGCAATAGCGATCAATGCTACACATCCGACGATAATTAAGGTGCGGTAGATAGGAAATCTCTTTTTAGGAGCACTTTCCATTTTTAAATCACCTTTAAATGTCATTTTATTAACACCTAAATTCTCTTCAATATCGCTTTTCACAACTTTTTTAAATCTCATCGTTAAGTCCACCTTTAAACTTTTTTCGCAGTTTTTTAATCGTACGAGAATATTTGCTGGAGATAGAATCTTCACTTTTCTTTAATAAACGGCTCATCTCTTTAAAAGAGAAACCATAAATTAAATGGTAAATGAGTAAATCTAGTTCTTCTTTGGTGATACTTTCCCCTAATTGTTTTAAAAAATAAGGGGTGTTATCTTCTTGTCCACTAACGATATCTTCCTTTAAGGGTTCTTTTCTTTCCTCTCTCTTTTTTAGATTTAGGGAGAGATTTTTACTCGTTTCTAATAAGAAATATTTGACGCTTTTCTTATTTTTTAAATGGAAACGATTTTCGAATAGTTTAAGGAAGGTTTCATTAACGATGTCTTCACTATCCATCTGGTTATTCGTGATTTGGAAAGAGACATAATAAACGAGCAATTTGTATTCGTTATAGACATCATTAAAAGCGATGTTCATCTTCTCTTCATTTTCACTAGTTAACCAAATAAGTGTTTGTATTCTCATACGTTAAATAAGACAAATATAAAAGTGTTTTCCGTCGTTTTTTTAATAATTAAAGGACCATTTAGGCCCTTTATTTATTTTATAAATAATATTTTTGCTATTATGGGAGATTATTAATCATTAAATCGACGAAGATATCGATTGGTAAGTCACCATATTTCTTACCAGCCCATTCCGCTTTATAACGCGCCTCAGCGACAGAGTCAGGATAGAAAGCAATGTAGGTATTTAAGAAGGCTGTGGCTTCTGATGTTAAGGAAACTAAACCATCACCTGTTAAATTAAACATGGAAGCTCTTCCGATGTTATTCTTCATGTTCTCCACCATTTGGTTCATGGAATTACCAATTGTGTAGTTTTCGCATTTCTTACCAACGAATGGTTCACTAGCTTTAGTGAGTGTACCAGTTGGGAATGTTTCATCGCTTTCAATGAGCATGTATTTCCATGTGGCGTTAACAACGAGGACACCACCATCCTCTTGATAGATTTGATCTTCGAATAAATCTAAGATTTTAATGCCATCAATTGCACCACCGATACCGGTGATTAAAGTTGTTGATGGAATTAAGGTTAAGAACTTGGAAGCGCTTAATTCAGTGTCAGTTAAAACATCACCAATGGTCATCGTTTCCATGAAGTTTGTCGTGGACAATTCACTTAAGGTATAATCTTGTAAGAATTGAAGCATCTTAGGGGAAGATGAGGTAATCTCAATAAATTTATTGAGTTTCCAAGTATTTAAGGTTGTGCTTAAGTCACCAATAGCGACGTGTTCGTTCACTAATTGCTTTAAGAAATATGGGGAAGATTCATCGACATCGACGAACATATCAATGGTGTATTCGGTCTTAATCTTATTCCAAATGGAATCAGAGGATAATCCGCATTCTCTTAAAGGATACATTGGATCGCTTTCATCGTATGTACCATCTTCTTTTTTCTTAATATTGACGACGTCTTGTAATTGCAAAGATTTAACAGCGTCTTCTAAATCTGTGATTTTCGTTTTTCTATTTAATAAGGTTTGTAAGATAGGTGGTAAAGAATCAAAATCACTATAAGTGAAGACATCATTAATGGTTAAATCCTTGATGGCATCAGGAATTTCACCAATGGTCTTATCTTTTAAAGAACTCATTAATGGGTTGGAATCATCTAAGGAAATGACAGTGCCTAAACCTAAATAATAGACGTTATCACCGATATC
>JAILGI010000093.1 GCA_024696885.1 Bacilli bacterium | reverse complement strand
TATTTAACGTTTTTCTTGGCTAATTTAACTAAATCAGCGAAGGCTTTTGGATCGTTAATTGCTAATTCAGAAAGCATTTTACGGTTGATGCTAACGTTAGCGGCTTTTAATCCGAACATGAATTTGCTATAGGAAATGTCGTTTAAGCGGCAGGCAGCGTTGATACGTCTGATCCATAATTTTCTATAGTCTCTTTTTAACTTACGACGATCGATGTACGCATAGCGTAAGCTGTGCATAACTTGTTCTTTAGCGGTTTTAAAGAGCAAGTGTTTGCTTCCGAAGTAACCGGAGGCTCTTTTTAAAACTCTTTTACGGCGCGCGTGTGTAACGGTGCCACCTTTAACTCTTGCCATTATCGATTA
Organism: Bacilli bacterium; assembly: GCA_024696885.1. Classification (GTDB taxonomy): domain Bacteria; phylum Bacillota_I; class Bacilli_A; order RFN20; family CAG-826; genus CAJOLV01. Next base: position 6,093 of record JAILGI010000093.1, on the reverse strand, counting down.
CCTCCTTACTTGACGATGAGATATTTAATTCTCTTGTAGTCTGACTTGTGAACAAGTCCGGCTTTCATTAAATGTCTCTTTTGTTTTGTTGTTTTGTGTGGGGCTAAATGTGAACGGTATGCATGACCACGGATAACTTTACCGGTTCCTGTAACCTTAATACGCTTCATTAAAGCGCGTTTGCTTTTCATTTTTGGCATAACTTTTCCTCCTACTTTATTTCTTTTTTGGCGCGAGGATGGCAAACATCCATTTGCCTTCCATTGCGCTTGGCTTTTCGACTACTGAGTAGTCACTTACTAAGGCGATAAATTTATCCATAGCCTCTTGTCCAACTTCCAGGTGAGTCATTTGACGACCTCTGAACCTAACGCCGACTTTAACTTTGTTTCCTTCGGAAAGGAATTTAATTGCCGCGCGTGCTTTTGTTTCCATATCATGCGCGCCAATTTGAGGAGTTAATTGAATTTCTTTAACTTCGATGATGTGTTGATTTTTCTTCGCTTCTTTGGCTTTCTTTTGTTGTTCGAAACGGAATTTACCATAGTTGAGTAATTTACAAACAGGTGGTTCAGCTTTTGGAGAAACACAGACGAGATCTAATTCAAATTCATTAGCTTTCATTTGTGCTTCACGAGAAGACATAACACCTAATTGCTCTCCATTAGGTCCAATAAGACGAACACTGGGGAAGCGAACAAATTCGTTAATTAATTCTTTTTGTTCTGTTTTAGGTTTTTTGAAATTGTTGTTCGGTAAGATAAATATCACTCCTTTTGCTAAAAAACGGATGCATAGTGCACCCGTTAACAAATCTAGCCCTAGAGATGTAGTGTTAGCCAACTGACTTTTGTCGGTCTGGCGAGAAGCGGGTGCCTCTGCTTTCTACTGTTTTTGCAAGAAGTATATTACCTTTAATTATATTAAGTGTCAATATTATTTTCCCATTTTCCCCTATAGAAACTTAATTGCCTATTTTTTAATTGCCTATTTTGTTATTTTCCGCCATTTTTTATTTCCTTTTTCTGAATTCAATTATTCGTTTATTAACAAAGTTAATAATATAGATTTCTTAACCTTCAAATGAAAAATTAACTGCATATTTTCCTATAAAAAATACGTAATTAGTTGAAAAGATAGACCGATTAATATATATTAAGTAGTGTTTGGAGGACATACATAATATGAAAATGTTCGATTTGAAAGGAACAGTTTTAGCTTTAAACAACCCAAATGTTGTTTCATTGCTCAATTCTATTGAGCTATATCGCGGTAAAACTCTTTCCGTTCAGAATTTGAAAAAATTAGATTCACTAAAAAACATTGCTCGTAAAAGTGGTGCGATCGCCTCTTGTTATTTGGGTAATGTTTTTCTATCTGAAGCTCAAGAAAAAGACCTTTTTGAAAAAGGCAAACCAGCGGAAACCTTCACTCAACACGTAGTGAAAGGTTATGTGGAAGCCTTAGACCTCATCGATGAAGTCTATAAATTCCAACCATTTGACCGCTCCTTCATTTCCACTTTACATTTCTACATGTATAGAGGATATAACCCAGAAATCGGTGGTAACTATAAGGATACCCAAAACTACATCCAAGAAATGATGCCAGATGGTTCTTATAGAACAATCTTTGTTCCCGCTGCACCAGAAGAAGTTGCCCCGTTATTAGATAACCTCATCTATCAATTCAACTTATTAGCGAGTGATGAAGAAGTAAATAAACTTGTTTTAATCGCCGCTTTCATGCTCGATTTCATGTGCATCCACCCATATAACCATGGTAATGGACGTTTATCCAGATTAATCCTTAATTTCTTATTAAAGAAATTCGGTTACTTAATCGACGATTATTTCTCCATTTCCTACATCATCAAACAGAGAATTGGTGAATACATTGATGCCTTTGAAGTCAGTGCGAAAGGTTGGGAAGATAACGATAACGATTACTCCGTTTATGTTTCCTTCGTTTTAAGAAGCATCTTAGAAGCCTATCGTAAGCTCGATTACATCTTAGAAGTTAATGGTATGAATGGCACCGCTGAAGAGAAGATTTATAAAGTCGTTCTCGATAGCGCCACTCCAATTACCAAACAAGTTGTGCAAAACATCTTATATTCCACATCACCTGCGACAATTGAAAAATCCTTAGCCTCTTTACAAAAGAACGGCAAAATTCAATTGATCACCAAGGGTCGTTATTCCAAATATTTCAGAATGTAATTTAAGGAGATTTATATATGGCAAAAGTATTTGATGCAAATAATATTCGTAACGTCGTTATATTAGGCCACCAAAGCAGTGGTAAAACAACTTTAACAGAATCCCTCTATTTCGTTACTGGTGGTACCAGCGCGAAAGGCGAAGTGGAAAAGAAAAACACCGTTAGTGACTACACACCAGAAGAACAAAGAAGAGGTTCTTCCACCCAAATGGCGGTGGTCCCAGTTTATTACAAAGATCACAAAATCAATATTATTGATATCCCAGGAAACGATGACTTCATCGGTGAAGTAATCGGAGTCACCCGTATCGTTAAAGGCGCTGTCCTTATTATCGATGCCTCCGTCGGTATCCAAGTCGGTACCGTTAAACACTGGAATCAATTAAGAAAAAGAAATATTCCTACCTTCATCTTCGTCAACAAAATGGATAAAGAAAACGTCCACTTTGATGAATTATTAGAAGAAATTAGAGAAAAATTAGGCAAAGAAGCTATCCCATTCTGCTACCCATTAGGTCATGATGCTGGATTTGATGGCTTCGCCAACGTCGTCGACTTAAAAGCCCATAAATACAATGGTAAAGAATGTGTCGAAGCGGAAATCCATGATGATAAGAAAGCCAAAGTCTTTGAATTACATTCCATGATTACCGAAGAAGTCGCCAAAGTTGATGACGCTTTATTGGATAAATTCTTTAATGGTGAAGAATTCACCACCGAAGAAATTCATTCCTCCTTACGTAAGAGCGTTTTAGCTGGTGAATTAGTCCCTGTTCTCGTTGGCAGCGCCACCAAGAACATCGGTGTTGACACCATGTTACAAATGTTCATCGACTACTTACCATCACCCGCGGACTTAAAACCATTTGAAGCCCACGATGAAAACGGTAACCCAGTCGAAAGAAAGACAAGCGACAGTGAACCATTCTCCGCTTATGTCTTTAAGACCGTCGTCGATCCATATTCAGGCATTATTAACTTAATTAAAGTTAATTCTGGCGTCCTTAGAAGTGGTGATGAAGTCTATGTCGGTAATGGCACTCAAAGAGTGAGTATGTTATACACAATGACCGGTAAGAAACTCGATAACGCTAGTGAAGTTCACGCTGGTGATATCGCTGCTGTTACCCGTTTAGAAGGCGTTGCTTCTGGTATGACATTATCCTCACCAAAGAATATCGTCACTTATAAATCTGCTCACTATCCAACCGCTGTTATCTTCAAAGCGATTGAAATTAAGAATAAAAATGATGAATCCAAAGTTGGTCCAGCATTACAAAAGATTCAATTAGAAGACCCATGCGTGGAAGTCAAACGTAATAACGAAACCAAACAATTGTTATTAGGTGGTGTTTCTAACTCCCACATCGATTACGTTTTAGGCAAATTAAAAGATACATACAAAATCGAAGTTACAACTTCTCCAATGAAAGTTGTCTATCGTGAATCCATCAAGAAAACCGCAGAAGGTGATGGCCGTTATGTCAAACAATCTGGTGGTAGTGGTTTCTATGGCGTTGTTAAGATGAGATTCGAACCAGCAAGTGAATCCGTCTTCGCAGAAGAAGTCTTCGGCGGCGCAGTTCCAAAGAACTACTTCCCAGCTGTTGAAAAAGGTTTCTTTGAAGCCCTCAATAGTGGTCTTCTCGCTGGCTTCCCAGTCATTGGTGTCAAAGGCGTCTTAGTCGATGGTAAATATCACCCAGTCGATAGTAACGAACAAGCCTTCAAGATGGCGGGCATCCTCGCATTCAAAGATGCTTACATGAAATGTAACCCAATCATCTTAGAACCAATTATGCGTATTCACGTAGTCGCTCCAAGCCAATACACCGGCGATATGATGTCCGACTTAAATACCAGACGTGCCCGTATCCAAAACATGGAAGAGCACGATGGCAACCAAGATATCGAAGCCCTCGTTCCAGAAGCGGAAATCATTGACTACGCGACACAATTAAAGTCCATCACACAAGCCTCTGGTTACTTCGTCCGTGAATTCGAAGGCTACGAAGAAGTCCCAGAATACTTAAAAGAAAAAGTCATTAAAGAAAACAAAATTAGTGAATAGTTTCACTCCTTCTCAACCCCATAAAAAATTCATTCTCACCTCCTTTTTATGGGGTTTTCTTTTTTCTTTAAAAGAAAATGAGTATCATTAATATATGAAATGCATTTTAAAGCTTGCCGATAATGAATACCCATATACTTATATCAATCATGTTAGAAAGGAGCAAGAAATGAACATCTTATTAACGAATGATGACGGCTATAATTCCCAAGGTATTCTTTTACTAAAAGAATTATTGGAACCTTATGGAACAGTGGTCATATGCGCGCCAAGTGGACCGATGAGCGCGAAATCCGTTTCCATTACCTTAGGAAAAGGCATTAAAGTGGAAAAAGTAGAAAAGAATGTTTATAAATGCGATGGCACTCCTGCGGATTGCGTCTCCTTTGCTTTAAACACGATGAATGAGAAATTTGACCTCGTCGTATCTGGATGTAATCATGGGTTTAATATCTCTTATGACACCATGTATAGTGGGACCATAGGAGCGGCTCTTGAAGCTTTAAGAAATCACACCCCATCGATCGCCGTAAGCGTTGAACACAATTTTGAATTAGTGAGAAATCACTTCAAAGAAGTGTTTCATTATATTCTCAAAGAAAAGCTCCTCTCTGAGGAATATTTATTGAATATCAATTTCCCATTAGGGGATGAAGTAAAAGGGATGAAAATAGCAACCCTTTATTATCGAAATGATCAATATTACTTCATCAAAAAAGAGGATGGATATTGGGCATATCGCAATACGCAAACAGATTTTTCTGATGATAAAGAAAGCGATTGCTATCTAGTTAATCACGGATATATTTCTATCACCCCACTTAATAAAACCTATTTTTCTCACGAAATTTATCAAAAAATAAATAATAAAAATGAAAAATGATAATCATTTTTTATTAATGTTGCTATAATACATACGAAAAGGAAGTAAAAAATATGCCATTAGTTAACACTAAAGAACTTTTTGAAAAAGCTTATAAAGGTGGCTACGCCATCGGTGCCTTTAACTGCAACAATATGGAAATTGTGCAAGCTATTACCGAAGCCGCCAAAGAATGCAACTCACCAGTCATTCTTCAAGTCTCTTCAGGCGCCAGAAAATATGCCAAACCAGTTTATTTAAGAAAAATGGTGGAAGCCGCTAGTGAAGATACAGGTTTACCAATCGTTTTACATTTAGACCACGGTTCATCCTTTGAAATGTGCAAAGAATGTATCGATGATGGTTTCACAAGCGTCATGATTGATATGTCCAGCAAATCTTTCGAAGAAAACATCGAAATCACCAAGAAAGTCTGTGAATACGCTCACGCGCATGTGCCATACGTCACAGTGGAAGCTGAATTAGGTACCTTAGCCGGTATTGAAGATGAGGTCAAAGTTGAACATGGTGCTGAATCCTACACCAGACCAGAAGACGTCGAAGAATTCGTCCGTAGAACAGGTTGTGATAGCTTAGCCATCGCCATCGGTACAAGTCATGGTGCTTATAAATTCAAACCAGAACAATGCACACGTGATCCAAAAACAGGTATCTTATTACCACCTCCATTAAGATTCGATATCTTAGAAGAAGTCTCAAAGAGACTCCCAGGATTCCCAATCGTCTTACACGGTTCATCCTCTGTCAACCAAGAATACGTTAAAATCATTAACGATAATGGTGGCAAATTAGTGGACGCTGTTGGTGTTCCAGAAGAACAATTAAGACAAGCTGCTAGATTAGCGGTTTGTAAAATCAATATCGATAGTGACCTCCGCTTAGCGATGACCGCTGGTATCCGTGAACACTTCGTTGC
>JAILGI010000088.1 GCA_024696885.1 Bacilli bacterium | reverse complement strand
TTTAGAAAAACCAAAGCTCAAAGATTATAAAGAAAAGATGCGTCAAAATGTCGCTACTTTGTTAAATACATCCATTGATAATGTCTCCATCAAAGCGGGAACCAATGAAGGATTAGATGATATTGGCCATTCCTTAGCTATTAAAGTGGACGCCATTGTCTTATTAAATGAGAGGTAGAAATATGGGCATTGTTGATAAATTAAAACTTAATATCCAAAACGCCTTTAATAAATTAGGTCAAAACGTTGATTTAAATGACATTGTCATTGAACATTCACGTGATAAAACCCATGGCGATTATGCGACAAATGCCGCTATGAAACTTTGTCGTCTTTTCGGCAAAGCTCCACGCGATGTCGCTACTTTATTGATTAATGAATTAGATATGTCAGAAATTGAAAAAGTGGAAATTGCCGGCCCTGGTTTTATTAACTTCTTTATGAAGAATGATTCCCTTCAATCCATCGTCAAAACAGTCGTGGAAAAAGGCGACGAATATGGAAAACAAGCGCGAAATCATATCAAATTCAATGTCGAATTCGTTTCTGCTAACCCAACTGGACTCCTCCATGTTGGTACCGCTAGAGGTGCGGCCTACGGTGATTCTTTATGTCGTATTTTAGATTTCGCTGGATACGATGTAACTAGAGAATATTACATCAATGACGCCGGTGTGCAAATCACTCATTTAGGTGAATCCATCGAAGCCAGATATAGAGAATTGATGGGTCTTCCATTCACTCTTCCTGAAGATGGATATCATGGTGAAGACGTAATTGAAGTTGCAAAGCAAATCTATAAGGAATACGGACCTCAATTATTAGAAAAAGAAGATCGCCTCGAAGTATTTAAACAACGCGGTATGGAAATTGAACTCGAAAGAATTAAAGATCACCTCAAAACTTTCGGTGTGACATTTGATGTCTTCTCCAGTGAAAAGGCCATTAGAGGTAATTCCGCGATTGAAAAAGAAATCGAATTCCTCAAACCACACACCTATGTTCAAGATGGTGCAACCTTCTTAAAAACAACCGATTATTTAGATGATAAAGACCGTGTCATTATCAAATCCGATGGCGATTACACGTATTATATGCCTGATATTGTCTATCACGTGAATAAGATGTCGCGCGGTTTTGATCAACTCATCGACGTCTTAGGTGCGGACCATCATGGCTATATCAATCGTATGAAATCCGCCTTAATGATGCACGGTTATAAACCAGAAGTTTTAGAAATCGAACTCATTCAAATGGTGAGATTTATTAAAAACGGTCAAGAATTTAAAGCTTCCAAGCGTGCGGGTGATGCGATTACATTACACGAAATATGCGAGGAAGTGGGCGTGGACGCGATGCGCTATTTCTTCGCGATGCGTGCCCAAAGTGGTCATTTAGACTTCGATATGGATTTAGCAAAGGAACAAAGTTCCAATAACCCCGTTTATTACGCTCAATATGCGCATGCTCGTTTATGCAGCATATTAGAGAGCGCTAAAGATATTGCTTTAGATTTAGATGCATCTAAATTAAGCAAGAATAGTGAGATGGATTTATTAAAACATCTCGCTAACTTCCCTAACGTTGTTTTAGATGCCGCGAAAGATAGAGCCCCGTATAAGATTACTAACTACATTCACGACTTAGCGGAATTAGTTCACGCTTTCTACACTGAATGTAGAGTAATAGATAGAGACAATTTAGAAGTCTCAGGTTCACGTCTTGCTTTATGCAAGGCTTGCAAACAAGTTATGAAAAACGCCTTATATTTGATAGGCGTAAGTGCCCCGACACATATGTAGGGAAAGGAGATAATTCATGGAAAAATCTTTATTAAACCATGCCTATGACTTTGTCAGCAGTCAAAAAAGTCCTGTCGGTTTTGACGCTATTTGGAAATATGTCGTTTCCGAAGCACAATTAACCCCAGAAGAAGCTGAAAAAAAGGTGTCACGTTTTTACACCAATCTTATGTTAGATGGAAGATTCGTCACATTAGGTGAAAATCAATGGGATTTAAGATCCAATCACACATTCGATAAAGTCCATATCGATATGCGCGATGTCTATAGCGATGTTGAAGCTACAGAAGATGATGACGAAGAAGAAAAAATCGAAGAAAAGGAATACAACGAAGTCTTTGAAGAATCTAAAGATGAAGACGATGAAGGTCTTGAATCTGAAGAATCTGAAAACGAAGACGAATAATCTTTATGTATAAAGCTATACTTGAAGAAATTCAAAAATACGATAGTATAGTGATCTTTGGACATACCAATCCAGATGGCGACTGTTACGGAAGCCAAATCGCGTTAAGAGAATCGATTAAACTTACCTACCCCAACAAAAAAGTGTATGCAGTTGGTTCAGGCGTTAAAAGATTCTTCAAAACGATAGGTGAAATGGACGTCATTTCAGAGAATGTTATTGAACAATCTCTTGCCATCCTCGTTGATGGGAATGACATACCTAGGATGGAAGACCAAAGAGTTAGAAAAGCCAAAGCGTTTGTTAAGTTTGATCATCACGTCGATATTGGTTCCTTTACTGAAGGACCATCAATCGTGAGAGAAGACGCTACATCATGTTGCGAAATTATCCTAGATTTTCTAAGAGATAATCACTTTATGATTAATCAAACAATCGCTCAAGCTATTTTATTAGGTATTATTACCGATACAGCGAGATTCCAATTTGTGGAAGACTTCCCAAAAGTCTTTAAAGATGCCTCGTTCTTATGTGATAACGGTGCTGATCCAAACGCATTAAATGCCGTTTTAAATCTCACCAACGAAAGAGCTGCGGCATTCAAGGGTTATGTCTTTTCACATTATCGCAAGACTCAAGAAGGAGTTCTCTATTTACGCTTATCTTACAAGCAACTTAAAAGATTCCATTTGAGTCCAAATGCAGCGAGTAGTTACGTCAATCTTCTTTCCAATATCCAAGGATATCCAATTTGGGTATTCTTCTGTGAAAATGAAGATGGTTCATTACACATTGAATTTAGAAGTAATGGTCCCGCCGTACAACCAGTCGCTGCGAAATACGGTGGTGGTGGTCACGCTTTAGCCGCGGGTGTCACTATCGTTAATCCAACCGATGAAATAATCGCTAATATCATTGAAGATTTAAACAATCTCATCAGAACCCATTAGGAGGTTTACTTATGTGGGAAAAAGAATTAAAAGAAGCTATTGAAGCCGGCTTAAAAGCTAAAGAAAAGATTTTAGAAATCTACAATCAAGGCTTTGATGTTGAAATCAAAGAGGACAATTCACCAGTCACTATCGCAGATAAATCTGCGGATATGATTATTCGTGAACACCTTCATAAGGCTTTTCCAACCCATGCTTTCTTAACTGAAGAAAGTGAAGATGACTTAGCGAGATTAGAAAATGATTATGTTTGGATTGTCGATCCAGTGGATGGCACAAAAGACTTTGTGGCGAGAGATGGTGGATTTACCACTAATATCGCATTAGCGTATAAACACGAAGTAGTAGTTGGTGTTGTCGTTGTTCCAGTCACAGGAGATATCTATTTCGCCACAAAAGATGGTGGAGCGTTCCATCAAATCGGTAATGAAATTAAACGCATTCACGTTAATGACAAACTCGATGATTTAATCGTTTTAAGAAGTGTGTTTCATTTTAATGAAAATGAGCAAGCAATCATTGATAAACATTCCGATAAAATTAAACACATTGAAAAGTTTGGTTCATCCTTAAAACCATGCCGTATTGCCGAAGGTTTAGCGGAAATTACCTACCGCATGAGCGCTGGTACTAAAGAATGGGATACCGCCGCATTCCAAATCGTTGTTGAAGAAGCGGGTGGTTATGTCTTAGAACCAAACGGCAATCGTTTAACTTATAACCGTAAAGACGTTTATAATCGTAACGGATATATCGTCGTTAACCGCAAAGAAAATATCTTGTTATAACTAACGGGGAAACCCGTTTTTTATATGAAAAAAGCGCTATTTTCCTAAGCACTTTTTGTTTTTCTTTATGACTATAAACACAAATCTATAGGTTTCATATCCCTCTTTTATAGATGTTCATTACCATTTAAAAGACATTTGATTTCTTCTTTAACGATTTTAATATCGCTATTAGAAAGAAGGGGAATAATCTTTTGAATTTGATTTGGGGTTTTATTCCACCACTGGAGTTGTTCTAATAGTTCAATCATTTCATTATCAAAACGTTTTCTAATAACTTTTCCAGGATTACCCACGACTACTGAATATGGAGGAATATTTGAAGCCACAACTGCATTTGCCCCAATAATACATCCATCACCAACATGAACTCCTGGCAAGAAGGTAACATTTTGTCCAATCCAAACATCGTTTCCGATTATAGTGTCGCCTTTATAAGGTAAATCCTCTTTTTGGGTTGGGTCTTGTTTCCAACCATTAAAGATATAAAAAGGATATGTAGACACTGAGTTCATTTGATGATTTGCACCATTCATAATGAATTCAACACCTCTACCAATTTGACAGAATTTTCCAATGATTAATTTGTCTCCAATAAAGTCGTAATGATGAGTAACATGTTTTTGGAAATTTTGGCCATCAAAATATGTATATTCACCGACTCTAATATTTGGACAATTAATTAATGTTGGTTTAATATAAACCACACTTTCATCTTTT
>JAILGI010000078.1 GCA_024696885.1 Bacilli bacterium | reverse complement strand
TAATGGCGATTGGGGTGCTCTTGAAATTAAACTCGGTGGTAAAGAATTAATTGATAAAGCGTGTTCTAAACTATTAGCGCTTAAGAACAAGATTGACTATACAAGATTTAAGAAGCCATCTTTTTTAGCAGTTATTACAGCGACTGGCTCTGCTATGACAACAAAAGATGGCATTCACATTATACCAATCACAATGTTAAAGGACTAAAAGTGAATTTCTCTATTTACTAAATAGTTTAAACCTCGTGTCCGTCCAGATTTTTCACGGGGTTTTTATGTGTCCAGTTACAAATTGGTTAAAGTTATATTCATAAGACCAGATATAGCAAATAATGCCAAAAAAAGAAAAAAACACGCACTTTTTCGTACGTGTCTTGACAATCAATCGTGGCGGAGGAAAAGGGATTTGAACCCTTGCACACTGTTACATGTCTACGAGCTTTCCAAGCCCGCCCCTTCAGCCTCTTGGGTATTCCTCCATTTGTCGCTGAATCGTTCTTTTATTTAGACGTGCGAATAGTATTATAACAAATTCTTTAAAATTGAGTAGTGAAATCTTTATTATTTTGGAAATTTTTCATAAAATGAAGTAGATGATAAGTTTTCATATTAACGAAAAAGAATCCGGTCAAACTTTAGAGAAATATGTCCGTAAGGTGCTTAACACCGCTCCTTTGTCTTTTATTTATAAATTGTTTAGAAGAAAAGACATCAAAGTTAATGGCCATTGGGAAAAAGAAAAATACATATTAAATGAAAATGATGAAGTATCTATTTACATCACTGATGCCCAATTAGAAGAATTCAATAAAAAGAACGACTATCAACCTAATGATAAAATTAAAGACTGGATTATCTATGAAGATAAGAACCTTTTATTAATTAACAAACCAAGAGGTGTCCTCGTCCAAAAAGATGATCATTCTACGGATAAAGCATTAGATCAATTAGTTATTGAATATCTGATGTTTAAAAACGAATATAACCCTCAAAAAGACCAAGGATTTAAACCCGGTCCTGCACATCGAATAGATAGAAATACATCGGGTATCGTCATGTTTGGTAAAAACCACGAAACACTCGTCTATCTCTTTGAATTATTAAAAGACCATGAATTAATCGGTAAACACTATATCTCTTTAGTGGTTGGTGAAATTGAAGAAGATGGAGTGGTGGAAGCTCCTTTGAGAAAGAACTTTGACTTAAAGAAAGTCGTCGTGGCCTCTAAAAAAGATGGCGGTAAAGAATCCAAAACCATCTATCACGTATTAGAAAGATTACCAGGATATACATTATTAGATTTAACCTTAGTGACCGGTAGAACCCATCAAATACGCGCGCATATGTCATATATCCGTCATCATGTTGTAGGAGACACTAAATACGGCGATTTCAAAGCGAATAACTATTTTAAAAAAGAGTTTAACTTTGAAAACCAATTCTTACACGCTAGTGAATTACACTTTGGTCATTTAAAGAAACCATTAGATTATTTATCAAGTAAATCTTTTAAAGCAGAAATGCCTTTAGAATATAATGAAATTATTCAAAGATTGAGAGGAACACAAAATGGGTAAAAAAGAAAACTATGAACGCTGGCTTAATTCCGAGAAAATCGACGCTAAAACAAAATTCGATTTAATTCACATGAGTCAAAAGGAAATTGATGATGCCTTTTTTAAGGATGTGGAATTCGGCACCGCTGGTATGCGTGGAGTTTTAGGTCCAGGCACCAATAGATTAAATGATTTTACCGTCAGAAGAGCGACCATTGGCTTTGCCAAATACTTATTAGAAAAGTATGAAAATGCCAAAGAAGATGGTGTAGTCATCTCCCACGATAATCGTCACTTCTCTCGTGAATTTACTCTTTTAATTAGCCGTATTCTTAATGACTTTGGCATTAAGACCTATATCTTTGATACTCTTAGACCAACCCCAGAATTATCATTCGCCGTTAGATATACCAAAGCTTGTGGTGGTATCATGGTCACCGCTAGCCATAACCCAAAAGAATATAACGGTTATAAAGTCTATGACGAAACGGGTTGCCAATTAGTTCCTGATAAGATTGCTCGTCTTGTGGAAATCATCAATTCTTTACCAAATGAATTAGAAGTTGACTATCAACCAATAGAAGATAGAGGACAAGAAATCGTTCTAGGTAATGAAGTAGATGAAGAATACGTTAAAGAAGTCGAAGCTATCGCTATTAATAGAGATTTAGATAAATCTAATTATAAAATCGTCTTTACACCAAACCATGGTGCTTCCCTTATGGTGGCCAAAAAAGTCTTTGATGATTTAGGTTATGATGTTCACCTCGTCGAAAGTCAATGTGATCCAGATCCAGATTTCTCTGGCACCTTATCACCTAACCCAGAAGATCAAAGAAGTTATATTGAACCTATTAAGCTAGCGGAACAAATCCACGCCCAATTAGTGGTTATGACCGATCCTGATGGTGATAGAGTGGGTTTAGCCTATCTCCATAGCGATGGAACATATCACACCTTCACCGGTAATCAATCCGCAGCAATGCTCATTGATTACATCTTCTCCGAAAGAAAGAAGAGAGGCGAATTATCCTCTAACGGAGTCATGTTTAATACCGTCGTTACATCTTCTTTAGGAAAGAAGATTTCCGAAAGCTATGGTATTAAATGCGAACAATTCCTCACCGGTTTCAAATTCATCGGTAATCGCATCGATTATTATGAAAAACATGGCGGTCCAAAATTCGAATTTGGATATGAAGAATCCTATGGTTGCTTAATCGCTCCATTTGCTAGAGATAAAGACGGCACTCAAGCAATCTTAATGTATTGCGAAATGGCGTTATTCTATCATTTACAAGGTAAAACCTTAGATCAAGTCTGGTCCGATTTAGGCGCTAGATTTGGCTATCATGAAGATGTCTGCTTCTCTATTGGATTCAAGGGCAGTGAAGGACAAGCTAAAATGGATGAATTAATGAATGGTCTTCATAATTCCCCAATGCAATCATTAGATAATGTCCCAGTCGTCAGAGTGGATGACTTCTTAAAGAGAGAGACATTAGAAAACGGAGAAGTTAGACCAATTGATTTACCAAAATCCAATGTTGTCAAACTCTATTTCTCTAATGGTGTGACTATCGCGATTAGACCAAGTGGCACTGAACCAAAAGTTAAGTTCTACATCGGTGTCGTTGCTAATAGTGAAAAAGAAGCTGCTTCTATGCCTAAGAAGATTTACGAATCATTTAAAAAAGCAGTGGGCATTGAATAATTATTATTTATAAAATAAATAAACCGGGAATTCCCGGTTTTAATTTACTTGCCTAATAAGCCAATTGCTTTTTGCACTCTTCTAAGAGTTTCGTTGGCAACTTTTCTAGCTCTCTCTGCGCCCTCTTGGAGGACTTTTTCATAGCTCTTATTAGCGATGATTTCTTTATATCTATTTTGGAATGGTTCTAATTCTTCAATGACCGCATCAGCGACTTCTCTTTTGAAATCGCCATATCTGTATCCCTCAAAGTGTTTTTCCGCTTCCTCAACGGTAATATCTTTCATTGAGGCATAAATAACTAATAAGTTAGAAACACCTGGTTTATTTTCTACATCATATTTTACTTCGCTTCCGGAATCGGTAACCGCGGACATAATCTTCTTACGAATAACAGATAAATCATCTTTTAAGAAGATGTCACCTTTAGGATCGGACTTACTCATCTTCACCTTTGGATCAGATAAGGACATAATTCTCGCTCCGACTTTCTTTACTTCGTAATTAGGAAGGACTAAAACTTCACCATAACGATTATTGAAACGATTGACTAAATCTCTAGTTAATTCCACGTGTTGAATTTGATCTTCACCGACAGGAATAGTTTTTGCATCATATAAAATGATATCGCACGCCATTAAGACAGGATATGCAAATAAACCTAAACCAATTGCATTCTCTTTCATCTTTGATGATTTATCCTTGAATTGTGTCATTCTGGATAATTCACCCATGTAGAGATAGTTTTGCATGATGGAATTAAGTTCCGAATGCGCGGAGACATCAGATTGAAGGAACAAGGTGGCTCTATTTGGATCAAGACCCGCAGCTAAATAAAAGGCCGCTAAATCGATGGAGTTTTGTCTTAATACATCAGGTTCAATTGGAAGAGTTAATGCATGTAAATCGGCGATGAAATAGAAAAGTTCACCCTTTTCCATTTGCTTTGGAAGACCTTTTAAAACGGCAATATAATTGCCTAGTGTTAATTGTCCTGTTGGTTTGATACCGGTTAAAATACGATTACTCATAACTCATTTCCACCTTGTGAATACTAGTCTATTAGTTTTTAATGTGCTTTTCAATTTATAAATTGCTTAACCATTAGAAAAATAATAAACTTTTATTACGATGATTAGAATTTATATCTCTCCTTCCTGTAGTTCCTGTCGAAAAGTTCTTAAATGGTTTGACGAAGAAAAAATACCTTATGTCAAAAAGAATATTTTTGTTCATACTCTTTCGGAAGAAGAACTAAAAGATATCTTAATAAAAAGTGAAAACGGCACTGAAGATATCATTTCCACTCGTAGCAAAATTATTAAAGAAAATAACATCGATATAGATTCGATGACTTTAAAGGAATTGCTTCGCTTTATTCAAGCTAATCCAAGCATTTTAAGACGCCCCATCATCGTGGGAGAAAGACAAATACAAGTAGGTTATAACTCCGAAGAGATAAGAGTCTTTATTCCTCACGAAAGAAGAATGGCGGAATGGGCATGCAAAAATAGAGAATGTCCAGTTTATAATAGTGGCCTATGTCCCAAAAATAAAACTAAGATTTAATAGAATTTAACGCTCTTAAACTTTTAACAACGTAGTCATCTTGATAGGTAAGGTCGAACTTCTTGCAGAAATCCAAGATGACTTTTTTCGCGTGTTCCTTGGATATATTCGATTCAACTTCTAAATTATAGTCGACTATATCGTTATATAAATTTGCATCTAAAACGATGGTGTAATCTTTTAAAGAAACCTCTAATCTTCTCGTTCTTAAATCAACGAGTACTTTTAAAGAATTAATATCCACATTATCTTTTAGCAATGCTTCGCTCACTTCACCAGGTAGTAAACGAGATTCTTGAGTCAATTTCCTAAACCAATAATAGGTTAATATTTGGTTGTATTCAATGTCGCCATCAACCCCATCAACTTTATATGTTAATTCTCTATTTTTAGAATGGGTAAAGCTTCTAATTCTTAAGACATGTCTTAATGAATTAATGGTTCTTTTATTATCGTCTAAATAACGGTTTTTCTGATGAGTAATGCGATAATTTTCATATGTAGATTTCAAAAAATCCTCAATATTGAGATATTGATTTTTTGTTAACATTACTCTTTCTTCTAGTTCTTTTACGCTCATAAGATAACTTGTGATATAATATTATCACAATCAGGAAATAAATGTATGAACTTTGCTATTTTTAATAAAGAGAATGAGAAGTCTGAAAAACTAAAAGAACAAATTAAAGAAAGATTGCTTCTTTCTCGTTTAAATATCGATGAAGAAAACCCCGATGTCGTTATCGTCATCGGAGGAGATGGTACCTTCTTAAAAGCGGTTCATCATTATATGAATAAACTTGATAAAGTAAGCTTTATTGGTTTAAGAAGTGGTTCTTTAGGTTTTTATTATGACTTTGTCATGGATGATATTGATGCCTTCATTCTTTCTTTGAAAGAAAACGCCTTCACAACAAGTAAACATCACCTTTTAGAATGCGATATTAATGGCAATATCATCTACGCTCTTAATGAAGTGAGATTTGAAAACCCATTCCATACATTTGCGTGTGAAGTATTTATTAACGAAGAAAAATTAGAAAAATACCAAGGTAGTGGCCTCTTAGTGTGTAACGAATTAGGAAGTACTGCTTATAACAAATCCCTTGGAGGGGCAGTCATCTCTAACGATTTACCACTCTTACAATTAACTGAAATCGCGACGATTCAAAATAATGTCTATCATTCTTTAGGCTCATCTTTGGTTTTACCAAATGATACAGTCTTATCTTTTAAAGGTGATTTTAATAAAACCGTCATCGGTTACGATCATTTGACAATCGATTCTAATCACGCACAAACTATTCGCGTATATGCGTCTAAGAAAACCATTACATTATTAAAACCATTAAATTCTTCATACATCAAAACCTTAACAAGGAGCTTTGTAAAATAATATGATTTTAGTCGCAGGAACTGGCAACAATTTTAAAGAAGATTTTGAAGCATTTTTACAAAATTATGCTTGGGTTTTATGTGTCATTGTTGTCGCTATTATTTTATTAACCATTCTCATTGTTTTCCTTATTAAAGGAAAGAAGAATAAAAAAGTCGAGAAAAAAGGCGTTAACGATATTAATGAATGGATTAACGCTTTAGGCACAAAAGAAAATATAGTAGAAGTTAACGCAATAGGTTCACGTTTATCTATTAAATTAAAAGATAAAGAAAAGATTAACCGCGAAGAGTTAACGAGATTAGGTGTGAAAAGTATCGTGATGATGAGCGATAAAGTAACACTCGTCAGTGAACTCGATAATCAAAAAATAATGGAAGAGATGAAAAAGGGCTTAACTGAATAGCCATTTAAAAATCTTTTAAAGCCTTTTTAATTTCCTCTAAGGGGAAACCAATAACGTTAGATACGCTTCCTTTTACAGATTTCACAATTTTATAATCTTCGTTATCTTGATATCCATACGCTCCCGCTTTATCCATCGGAGAACCTGAAGCAATATATTCTAATATTGTCTTTTCATCTAACTTATTAAATGTCACTTCGCTAGCGACAACTTCTTCATAAAGCTTATCGCCTTTAATTAAACAAAAGGCAGTGTAAACAATATGTGTTCTATCACTTAAAAGATTTAATATTCTTTTTGCATCCTCTTCATCTATTGGTTTACCAATAATCTTATTATCAATAACCACAATGGTGTCCGCAGATATTACTATATCGTTAGGATGATTTTTACTAATATCAAAACCCTTCCTCTTAGCGATATCTTTAACCGCTTCAATAGGACTTAAATCTAAAGACGAAGATTCATCAATATGAGAGACCTCAACAAGGAATTTATGCGTGATTTCATGCATTAATCTCTGTCTACGAGGTGATTGACTAGCTAAAATAATCATTTAGTTTTTACTCATGACAACAGGAATAATCATTGGTTTACGATTGGTCTTTTTATAGATGAAATCACCAGCGATTGTTCTCACAATTGTCTTTAATTCGGCGAAATTAGTTTTGGTTTCTAATTTCTCTTTAATGGCTCTTTCCACCAGCAAACGGCATTCTTCAATTTCTTTCGCAAAGTTAGCGTGAATCGCGCCTAAAGAATAGAATTCAGTGGGCATTAATAATTTATTTGTCTTCGCATCGACAGAAATCGTAATAGCGAACATGCCATCCTCTGTTAATTTACGACGATCATCCATAACCGCGTCTGCTAAACCGTTGATATCTTTACCATCAATATAGGTGTTTCCATGATCAACTGGGTAACCTCTAGTCACGCGATTATGATGGAGTATTAATGTATCACCGTTATCTAAAACAAAGGTATTTTCTTCGGGAATACCGAGGGTTTGCGCTAGTTTTGCATGTAATAAGAGCATTCTATATTCACCATGCATTGGCATGAAATATTTAGGTTTAAATAACTTTAAGGCTAATCTTAATTCTTGTTTAGATGGGTGACCAGAGGAGTGGATATCGCTCAAAATAGAATTGGTGACCACATCCGCGCCACAACGAGTTAATAAGTTAATCATTCTTGCAATCATTAATCCGTTTCCAGGAATCGCACTAGATGAGAAGACCACTGTATCGCCTTGAGCGATATGGACATCTTTATGTTCACCACTGGCGATACGTGATAACGCTGCAGCGGGTTCACCTTGTGAACCAGTGCATAAAATAACTAATTCATTCGCGCGATATAATTTAATATCTTGAGATGGAATAATAGAGGCATCAGGAATCTTGATATAGCCTAATTGACGAGAGATTTCGACGGCTTTTTCCATGGATCTTCCGACAATGATAATCTTACGATTATGGAGTAACGCCGATTGGCAAATTTGTTGAATACGGGAAATGTTAGAGGAGAAGGTGGAGATAATGACTCTTCCTGGAGCGTTATCAAATACTTCATTAATGGAGTCGTAAACATTCTTTTCACTAGGTGTATATCCTTCGTTTTCCGCATTCGTGGAGTCACTAAGTAATAAATCAACACCCTCTTCACCAAGTTCCGCCATACGATGAAGGGCGATATCTGGTCCGACAGGTGTTAAGTCAATTTTGAAGTCACCTGTAGAAACAATTCTACCTTCTGTGGTGTCCACAACAACACCAAAAGAATCAGGAATGGAATGGGTAACGCGGAAGAAAGAAACGGAAAAAGAGTCGACATTTACCACAGTTTTCTCATCGTAAATGACAATTCTCGTTCTTTCTAAAAGACGATGTTCTTCTAATCTATTCTTAATTAAAGCCGCTGCTAATTGAGGGGCGTAAATAACGGGAATATTGAGATGTTGTAGTAAGAAAGGAATACCACCGATATGGTCTTCATGACCGTGTGTGATGAAAAGAGCTCTAACTTTATTACGGTTATTTTTTAAGTGGGTATAATTTGGAACGATATAATCAATCCCGGGGAATTCCACTCCGGGGAATCTAACGCCAGCATCAATAATGATTAAAGATTGGTCGTTTTCAATACAATACATATTTTTTCCGACCTCACCTAAACCACCTAATGCATAAACAGAAACAGGTAAAGAGACTTTTCTTTCCATAATATGCTCCTTCATTACTATCATCTAATAACGTATGCATTATAGCACACGCATGTATACAAAAAAATATGAATTAAAGAATTTCTTCGTTTGGAAGAGGTGTGTTTAAATTTTTGCTATCAATACGGTCATAATAAAACAAACCATCTAAATGATCATATTCATGTTGTAAAACAACTGCATCAAAACCACTCGCGGTAATCACGATATCTTTATTAGTTAACGCATCATAAGCGCTCATTTTAATTTTGTAATGACGATGGACTAAACCGGGATGGTCTTTATCCACGGATAAACAACCTTCACCCGCTTGAATCGCGCATTTCTTAATAGAGGTTTCTAACATCTTAGGGTTCACTAATTGATATTGCACTGGTCCATCTTCAGTTTCGTAATAGATAGCAAACATTCTCTTTAATAAGCCGATTTGAATCGCCGCGATACCTACGCCCGCTCTAATGTTATGTTTCTTTGCGTATTCTTCATCTTGCGATTTCTTTAAATAATCGAGCATGAAATCTAGCGTATCTCTATCTTCCTTGCTTAAAGGTAAATCAACTGGTAAGGATTTCTTACGCATAATAGGATTGCTATCTTTAAAGATTTTATATTTCATGTGCTTATAGTATCACAAAGTGATAAGGAATAAAAGAATATCAATTTCTAAGAACATAACTTTGTTATATAATAGGAATACCATGAATGAAGAAATCTTATTAAGTGCGAACAAATTAAAAGAAGCTTTAAAAAATGATGAAAGAATCATCGCTTTAAATGCAATTGAAAAAAAGATGATGGAAAGTGAAGAAGTCATGGCCCTTTCCTATCAAAAAGATGTCGCCGCGGATAAATATA
Source organism: Bacilli bacterium (assembly GCA_024696885.1). Taxonomy (GTDB): domain Bacteria; phylum Bacillota_I; class Bacilli_A; order RFN20; family CAG-826; genus CAJOLV01. The sequence continues at coordinate 8,240 of JAILGI010000078.1, read as the reverse complement.
ACGATATGCTTCGTATATATAAGGAAAATAGTGAAGAAGTCACCTCTTCTTTAAAAGAACTCGCCGAGGCAAAAAAGAAATTAGAAGAACACCCCTTAGTGAGAGAATATTTAAAAGCCTATCAAAAAGTACGCTTATTATACGAAGAAATTAATCAAACTTTATTTTCTTCTTTAAATAATGATTTCTGTGGAGAATAAGATGAGAGTTATCGCTGGAAAATATCGTCATCGTCTACTAGAATGGCCCGATGATGTTAAACACATTAGACCCACGAAAGATAGAATTAGAGAATCTATCTTTGCCGCTTTAGGGGATATTAATGGTTTAACATGTTTAGATCTATACGCTGGAAGTGGAGCGATGGGTATTGAAGCTATCTCTAGAGGCGCTTCTCTTACTGTCTTTGTTGATAACAACAACGTTGCCTTAGATACAGTTAATAAGAACCTAAAGAACCTCGGAATAAACAAAAGAGAGGGAATTGTCCTCGCTTTAGATGATATTTCTGCGATCAATAAATTATCCTTAGAAAAATATAAATTTGATTTAATTATCTTAGATCCTCCATATAAAGAAGGAAAATATGAAGAAATAATATCTTTATTAAAGGAAAAAGAACTCTTGAATAAAGACTCTATTATCGTCGTAGAAAGCGACAAAGAAGTTATATTTTCTGAAAGTGAATATGAAAAAATAAAGTATTATAAATATGGAGAGATACGTGTAGCCATATTAAGGAGGCCATTATGAAAATAGCAATTTATCCAGGAAGTTTTGATCCCATCACTAATGGACATCTAGATATCTTAGATAGAGCCACTCAAATATTTGATAAAGTTATCGTTTTAGTCGCTGTTAACCCAAATAAAACATCAAGATTTACCGCTCAAGAAAGAGTGAACATGATTAAAGAAGCCACTGATAGCGATAAAGTAGAAGTGGATTATTATGATGGCTTAACAGTTAAATATGCTAAAGATCATAACGCTACTCACCTTATTAGAGGTTTACGCGCTGTGACAGACTTCGAATACGAATTCCAATTAGCAAGTGCCAATGACTTCGTTGATTCATCTATCGATACCGTCTTCTTAATGAGTAAGCAACAAAAATCATTCATCAACTCCTCGATGATTATGGAACTTCACGCCCAAGGTGTTGACGTCTCCGGATTAGTGCCACCCTCAGTTATTAAAAGATTGAAGTAGTGTTAAAAAGCAAATAAAAAAGCGTTCAGTAATTGAACGCTTTTACTTCGTAAACAATTAGTCTTTTTCGGTATTGTCGAAGATACCTTGATGGTTCCAACAATCCCAAATGGTTCTTGCTTTCGCAATAGATGTACCTTCAGAACCGGCACCAGATTTATCTGGGATTTCGGTCATGATTTCGGTAACACCTAAGGAAGCAACTTTACCGCCATCGATTCTATAACCTAAGCTATCATCTGCATCAACCTTCTTAGCGAAGGAGTAGTCAAATAAGAAAGCTGTAGGAGTGGTGAAGTTAGATTCACCTGTTTGAGGATCGCCGACATCTGCTAAATATTCAAATTTGGAGGCGTTTGGATTGTATGGGGTTTGTAATGTGGATAATAAACCAAATTGTTCCATATATAATTTGGCATAGAGCTTTAAGAAATAGTTTTCATCATCATCGTTTAATGCATCAACAAAGATGGTATAAACTTTGAAGTCACTGCTCTTAGCATTTGTGCCATCAGCGTAGGTTGTGAATTCTTTGTTCTTAGCCCAGTTTGTTTTGGCGGATTTCCAGCCATCATAAACTTCAGCGCAAACATCGCATTCTTCTTGAACGAATAAAACGAAGAATTTGTCACCATATTTGGTGAAACGAGCATCGTTTTCTGCTTTACTATCATCTAAAACAAAGGATAATAAAGCTTCACCATCGCTGCCGACACCATCATCATCGCCATTGGTTAATTTCTTATAAGATAAGCTTTTCTTGTAGAAAGAAATAGCGGCATCACCGGATTTGAACCAACTTTGAACCCATTTGGTAATACCAGGAATGGAGAAGATAATAGCAAAGATACCACCAACGATTAATAATGGTTGGACCCATGCTGTATCTCTAATCCAACGTCCGATACGGGCGAAGAATCTACCAATTGCTCTTAATACGACCATAACATATCCTCCTATATGGAATATAGCGCTTAATATCTTAACACTCGCGATTTTTTATTGCAATAACATATTATTGCTTTTAGAAAAATCCCATTTACTAACATAAATTATTTCAGTTGTTTTTTGCAAGTGAAATTCCTATTATGATTATGTTTATATGACATCGCTCAAGAAAACCAAGGAAAAAATAAACAACTACTTATATGACCATTACACCTTAAAGCAAGCGCTTTATCACGGAAAAGGTTTCTTTTTTGCCGCTATTTCCGCATTTATTTTTGCTTTTGGATTTACTTGTTTTATTTCTTCAGCGAAGGAAATCACCAATGATGAGTATTTCAAAATAATTACCGGTGGTATTTCTGGTTTAAGTCAAAACATCGCTAAGATAGTGGAAATCTGTGGTGGTCAATTAGATCACATCACCATTGAAGCTATTGGTTATACAGTATTTAATATCCCATTAATTATTTTCTCATTCTTTAAAATTGGTAAAAGATTTACTATCCTTACCGCGATTAATGTTGGACTATCATCTCTATTTATCTATTTAATTCCGCAGATGAACATCAACGTTAAAATTGGAACGAGCTTTTTAATTGAAAATCAACCAGTCGCCCGCGTCATTTTTGGTGGTATGTGTACAGGCCTCGCAAGCGCTCTTGCGTTCAAGGGCGAAATCTCTTGTGGTGGTGTTGATATTGTAACCTACTATTTCTCACTTAGAAAATCAACTTCCGTGGGTAAATATGGCATGATTTTTAATGGCGTAATTGTCACATTATATTCCATCTTAATTATTATTGATGATCATTCAAAATACGATATCGCTATCATTTCCTTATTCTATTCAGTCTGCTACATCATGGTGGTTGTCTTTATTATTGATACAATTAATTTGAGGAATAAGAAAGTACAACTACAGATTATTACCAAATCAAATAATGTCTCTAAAGCTTTATTAGCGCACTTCCCACATGGTGCGACAGTCGTCAAAGCGGAAGGTGCTTATTCCCACAGTGATCAAACAATGATTTATATGATTGTTTCCTCTCACGAAGTGAAAAGCGTTGTTACTTTAGCAAGAAAGATTGATCCTCACGCCTTTGTAACAGCGACATCATTAATCCAGGTTTACGGAAATTTCTTCATCCGTCCAGTGCAATAAGAAAGAAAAAAACAAGCGCATCTCGCGCTTGTTTTCATTTATTTAAGGATAACTTTATGGAAGATTTTCTTTCCTTTTTTGAGTTTGATTCCTTCCTTAAGTTGATCGATGGAAACCACTAAATTTGGATTAGTGACTTTTTCACCATTAAGGGATAAACCGCCTTGTTCGATTAATCTTCTGGCTTCGCCTCTTGAAGCGGTTAAACCAGTAATAACTAATAAGTTAAGTAAGCCTTCTCCATCCCCTTCAACGGCGTCTAATTCAGTCGTTGGCATATTTAAGTCATCACCATCACCAGAGAATAATGCTTTTGCCGCGGCTAAAGCCTTATTTGCTTCTTCTTCACCGTGTACCATCTTGGTTAATTCTAAGGCTAAGATTTCCTTTAATTCATTAATGCGAGAATTATCCCACATTTCCATTTCTTTAATTTGTTCTAATGGAACGAAAGTTAAGAGCTTCATGCACTTAATAACGTCTGCATCATCGACGTTTCTCCAGTATTGGAAAAAGTCAAATGGACTGGTTTTATTCGCATCAAGCCAAACCGCTCCAGAAGCGGTCTTCCCCATCTTTTTACCTTCACTATTTAGTAATAATGTGATGGTTAAAGCATAGGCGTCTTTGCCCTCTTTCTTTCTGATTAATTCGGTACCAGCGAGCATATTTGACCATTGATCGTCGCCACCTAATTGTAAATTGCAACCATATTCCTTATTCAAATGATAGAAGTCATAAGCTTGCATAATCATATAGTTGAATTCTAAGAAGGATAAACCTCTTTCCATTCTTTGCTTATAACATTCCGCAGTTAACATTTTATTAACTGAAAAACACGCTCCAACTTCTCTTAATAAATCGATGTAGTTGAGATTTCTAATCCAATCAGCGTTATTGATTAATCTCGCTTTACCTTCACCGAATTCGATGAATTTTGACATTTGTTTTTTAAAACATTCGACATTATGGTCAATATCTTCAACAGTCAAAACTTTTCTTAAATCACTTCTTCCAGAAGGATCGCCAATCATACCGGTGCCACCACCCACTAAAGCGATAGGTTTATTTCCAGCTTGTTGTAATCTCTTCATTAAAACGAGAGTCATAAAATGACCGACATGTAAAGAATCCGCTGTTGGGTCAAAACCAATATAAAATGTTGCTTTACCAGCATTAATTAAATCGCGAATCTCTTTTTCATCGGTAACTTGGGCGATGAGACCTCTGGCCTCTAATTCTTCATAAATACCCATAAACAACCTCCTAACAAAATAAAAAGTCCTATTAGAGGACGAATTATCGTGGTACCACCTCAGTTTAAGTGATTTTCACAAATCACTCCTTAGCGAGTGCTATTGCACTCATCTCGATAACGGGAGAACCCGGCTTGCCCTACTTATCTTCGGGTAGCAGCTCCGGAATGTATTCCCTTAAATCTATCCAAGGCTTTTCACCAACCAGTCTCTCTCTAAAGGACTCAACTTAAGGTACTTGTTTCCTTCTTTGCTATTGTAAATAGATATTATCATGAAAAATATGATTATCAAATAAAAAACTCCATTCAAATGGAGTAATGTGTTTTTTGGCGGAGAGGAAGGGATTTGAACCCTTGCGAGACGATTGCCTCCTAGCAGTTTTCGAAACTGCCCCCTTCAACCACTTGGGTACTTCTCCGAATCGTCTAGTATTATACCATAAACTTATAAAAATACTTATTGATAAAAATTTGACTTAAATATAGTCAAACTAACTAAAATACAATATAATAAATCAAGTATGGATTGGTGGAATTTTAAAGACTTAACTTTCTTAGTATTCTTCATCTTCGTAGTGACAGTACTTGTCCTACTCCTTTTCTTTATTATTTCCTTCTCCATTAACCAATATTTAAACGGTTCTTATACCAAAAAAGTGAAGGAAGAATCTAACTCCACAAGAATCTACACAATTAATTTAAAAAAGAACACTGTTAGCTTCTTTAATCGCAGCAACATGCGTGAAAAGAGAAACATGGATTTAATGGGTTTCTATTCCCATTTCCATCCAAATGATGTCGAAAAATTAAAGAACTGGATTCTCGCCATTTCCATTGATCCAAAAGAAGTGGAACAATATTTGGAAGTTGACGTCTTATTAAATAAAGGCAAAACACCATATTATTCCCTTTTAAAACTCCTTAAATATAATCGTGAACAAGGCCTCATCCATCTTGAAAGTCATTTATTAAGATTCATTACTCCTAATAACTCTGTGGCGAAAAAGAAAAACAAGAAGAGTGTACCTATTGGTATGGTTAAACGCAGCATCATTGAAAACATGGTGTCACATAACCGTTCTTTAAGAGGCTTTACCTTCGCTATTCGTTTCTTCTACATTCGTCAAAAAGTCTTATCTAATGATAAGATTGAAAAATATATGGTGGTCACATTAAAGAATGAAATCTATCCATTTGCCTCTAATAACAAACTACCAAGACAAATGTTAGATACCGCGGAAAACGAAGTTTTATTATTCGATTTAAGAATTGGTAGCCGTGATGAAGCAATGTCTTTAGCAACATCTATCGAACACGCTTTGAACAAGAGTGTGGAAGTTAATGGCTTCTCTGGTTCTGTGGACTTCGCTATTGGTATTATTGAAAATGCACAATATTATCAAGACTTTGATTCCATCGTCACCAAAGCGCAAGAAGCATGTATGTCCGCACAACAAAATAATCAACACGTTTTGATTTATCAAAAGACGGTTAACCAAATGCTTGAACTTAATAAATATAGCGAAGAAGTGGATAACTTAATGCGTCCAGGCAATCTTCGCTTCCTTTTTAGACCAATTATCGATGTCACAAGAAAGAGAATTCTCGGCTATTTCCAATATGTTAAAGGTTATAACACCCCATTTACTTCTTTCTCCGAAATGAGTAAATACGCAGCGAAATCTGGTAAGAATAGAGAATTATTCTCCCGTGTTGCTAAATCCGTTATCCCTAAGTTCGATAATGAAAAATCAAGTGATTCCTGGCGTTTATTCTTTAACGCTTCACTCGTCGATATTGATCATATGGTGGAATTACTCCCTCAAATCAACACCAATCCAAAATTAAAAATTGTCCTTCTTTTCGAAGAAAAAGAAATCAACGAAAACGGCAACCAATTAGAATTAATCGATGGAATGATGAAAAAGTTCCATTCTATGAAATATGAGATTGCCTTATTGATGAAGGATAGAAACCTCTTATTAGCCCCAGAATTCTACAACAACTTCGACTACTTCGTCGCTGGTGCTTCCATGATTGGTGAAATTAGAAAAGATAATCGCATTAGATTATCTATCCACACTTTAATCGAACAATTACTAAAATATAAAAAGCCAATTGTCGCCACTGACTTAGACAGCTGGCAAGCAATTGAATTAATTATCAAATCCGGAATTACTATCGTCTCTAGTGACATTATCTCCCCATCTAACGATATGTTATTACCTATCGAAAAGAAGAAGATGGAAAAACTCGTTACTATGGATGATAACTTCCATTAATAGAAAGGCGTTTTTATGGCAGATTTTAAAAACAACTCAATTACACGTCAAGAAGATGATTTTGCCCAGTGGTATACCGATGTATGCCGCAAAGCGGAACTAATGGACTATAGCTCCGTTAAGGGTTTCATCATCTATCGTCCATATGGCTACGCTATTTGGGAACAAATCCAAAAATATTTAGATAACCGTTTCAAAGAAACAGGACACGAAAATGTCTATATGCCAATGGTTATTTCTTCCTCTTTATTACAAAAAGAGAAAGATCACATTGAAGGTTTCGCCCCTGAATGTTTAGTGGCCAATATCGGTGGTGGTCAACCAATCGAAGATCCACTTATCATCCGTCCAACCAGTGAAACTTTATTCTGTGAACACTATGCGAAAATCGTTTCTAGTTACCGTGATTTACCAAAACTCTATAACCAATGGTGTTCTGTTGTCCGTTGGGAAAAGACCACACGTCCTTTCTTAAGAGGTAGTGAATTCTTATGGCAAGAAGGCCATACACTTCACGAAACCGAAGAAGAAGCAAGAACCGAAACATTAAAAATGTTAGAAGTTTATGATGACTGTGGTAGAGATTTATTAGCTATTCCTTTTGTTAAAGGAAGAAAAACGGATAAAGAAAAATTTGCTGGTGCGATGGAAACATATTCCATCGAAGCTTTAATGCCAGATGGTAAAGGTTTGCAAAGCGGCACAACTCACTATTTCGGTACTGGATTTGCGAAAGCCTTTGGTATTCAATTCCAAGGTAGAGATGGTAAATTAATGACACCTCATCAAACAAGCTGGGGTGTTTCCACTCGTTTAATCGGTGCAATTATCATGGTGCACGGTGATGATAATGGTTTAGTCTTGCCTCCATATGTCGCTCCAATCCAAGTCGTGGTCATTCCTGTTGCGCAACAAAAACCAGGCGTTATCCCTGCAGCGAGAGAACTCTATAAAGAGCTAAAAGACGCCGGATTAAGAGTAAAATTAGATGAATCCGATAAGACCGCTGGATGGAAATTCTCCGAATATGAAATGAAAGGTGTCCCATTACGTGTTGAAATCGGTCCTAGAGATATCGAAAACGGTATGGTCACAATCGCCAAGAGAAACGATGGTAACAAAGTTACCGTTAAACGCGAAGAAATGGTGAAAACCATTAACGAATTAATCCCACAAATTCATCAAGAGATGTATGAACGCGCCTATAAATATTTGTTAGAGCACACAACCGAAATTCACTCTATTGATGAATTAAATAAAGCCTTAGATAAAGGTGGCTATGCCAAAGCAATGTGGTGTGGTGAACAAGCTTGCGAAGACAAAGTGAAAGAATTAACCACTGCGACAGCAAGATGCTTACCATTCAATCAAATCGC
>JAILGI010000017.1 GCA_024696885.1 Bacilli bacterium | reverse complement strand
GTGATCCTATTCCGCCACAAATCAAAATATCAACACCAAGCGATTTTAGATATGGTGCCAAATCATGATGACTATAACCACCACTATCAATTATCTTTTCTTCTTTGGTGTCAGAATCAAATAAATAGAAGCGATGGAGGTCAAGCCGTATTTATCAACTTTCATATAACGGCTAATATGATCCATAAAATACTGAAGTTGCTCACTGTTAAGTAAATACTTAAGTTCGTATCTTTTCATAACACTGATAATCTTTTCTTTTTCCATCTTTTGTCCCTCCTTGCAAATACATAATAAAAAATGAACCTTAAATGAACCTTAAGGTCATAACTTTTTTTAATAAAAGAAAAAGGACTGACACGTTTGTATCGATCCTATTTTATAAACTGGCTAAGAAATCTGATTAATGATTATGGTGGCCTTCATGACTACATGAATGCACTGCGTTAATATCACCAACTAAATTGCCGTCTAAATAAGCTTTGATAACATCTTTGACATCACCAAATGCTCCTGGGATTAAATTCAAATTAGAAGATATTACTGCTTCCACTCCATGTGATCCTATTCCGCCACAAATCAAAATATCAACACCAAGCGATTTTAGATATGGTGCCAAATCATGATGACTATAACCACCACTATCAATTATCTTTTCTTCTTTGGTGTCAGAATCAAATAAATAGAAATATTCTGTTCTTCCAAAATGCTGAAACACAGTGCCATTTTCTCTATCATAAGTAATTGCTATTTTCATTTTGTTCTCCCTTTAACAATCTATTCTAACATTATATAGCAAAAAGGACTGACACATTTGTATCAATCCTATGTTTCTAAGTTGCCCTTGAAGAATATTGCTGATAAGAAATAAGCTTTTTCCGATAGGTTGAAGAAGTCCTTTGATACAAAATCACTGAGGTGACAGGGCTTGAACCTATTTCGGTATAAGATTGTGAATATTAAAAATAAAATATTTCTTCAAATTTCTTATCTAGTGCCACACAGAGCAATAAGGCTAGCTTTGCCGTTGGTTGATATTGCCCTGTTTCAATTGAACTAATTGTGTTTCTAGAGACACCAACGAGTTTGGCTAAATCAGCTTGAGATAAGCCTTTTTCTTTTCGAATATACGAGAGTTTATTATGTAATATTAATCCTTCATCCATACTAGAACACCTTGCATAATTGGAGGATCCACACTACTAGCATAGAAACTGAAAGAACTCCCCAAATAATTAACGGTATTAGTTCATGCTTCTTTCTTAATCTAATGAATTTAACCAAAAAAACAATAAAAGCAGCACTGAATAAGACAAAGTCCATTCCTCTATTGACATTATGTAACACGAACCCATTAACTGTATCAACAATGATTACCAAAATTACACATGCGATGTAAGCGATCCAAGTTCCATCTTTTTGAGCAGACTTATCTGCTAAATCAATGCCGTTGTTCTCTTTTTGGGCTTTCGCCAATATTTCATCTTTTTTCATATAACACTCCTTTGCCAAGTTAGCTTGTCACTTATATCTTAGCTTTTGCCAAGTGTACTTGTCAAATACATTATTAATAAAAGCGAAGTAAGTCCATCAAAAAGCGATTTTGTGAAATCAATAAACAAGATGGACTCCACTATAAGGAAGAAACAAAGTTATTTGCAAAAAAGAACTGGTTTATCTTATACAAACTTAGATATGAGATTCATGAAAATGGATTGCATGTATTAAGGGCAACTAATAGATCCTTGAGTTTTTTTGTATCAATAAACGTGCATCCTAGGTAGTTCAAGTCCTGTCAACAATTTAAAAATTTGCATCAAGGGTGTGGCAATTGAGAGTTTTAATACATATTCTTCAGTAATTGCTTATCCACCATTATCTTTGAAAACCATCGAAAAACATTAAAAATGGGCAAAAGGGAAGAAAAAAGACCTGATAATGAGTATCAAGTCTGTTCATATTGTTTGGCCTAAATGGACAGAAATGATACAATCGAACACTTCTCAAAAAGCCGAACACTACTTTTTAAGTAAAGCTCTTAATTCTTTTTTGCTTTGTTCTAAATCCCCAGTAAGCAATGGGATTAGTTTTTTTATTTCTTCAATATCTTTGTCCCACCACTTGAGTTCCAAAAGAAGATCAATTGTTTCTTTATCAAATCTATATTTCTTAATTACAGCGGGATTACCCACTACAACTGCATATGGAGGAACATCTTTTGCCACTACAGTATTAGCACCAATAACTGCACCGTCACCAATATGGACTCCTGGTAGTATTGTGGCGTGTTGACCAATCCAAACATCGTTACCGACTACTGTATCACCACGATTTCCTCTATCTCCAAATGGCCTTGATAGACCTTTGAATTCATCAATGATTTCAAAAGGGTAGGTTGTTAAACAATCTAACATGTGATTAGCACCATTCATGATAAATTCCACGCCTCTTGCTATAGCAACAAACTTACCAATAATAAGTTTATCGCCCATAAAATCGTAATGATGAGTGACGTGTTTTTCAAAAGATTCTGGACCATCCTCACTATCATCATAATAAGAATAATCACCCACTATAATGTTCGGTCTAGTGATTACGCTTTTTATGTAACAAAAAGTTTTAAATTGTGAGTTTGGGTAAATTGGTTTCATTTCTTTTTCCATAACAATATGATAACAAAAAAATAAAAGGACTGACACTATTGTATCAATCCTATTTTTTATTTTGATATGGTTTCAGTGCTTTACACATTAAAGAAAGAAACCCATCATGATTGTTATTAATTTTATTAGCCTAGTTTTTTTGTTTTTCTTTTGCGAATTAAGATAGATATGGATATTAGTGATAAAGAGGCAACCGCGATAAGAATGACAACGGTACTATTTCCTGATTCTAAAGAAGCGATATTAGCGCTTAATTGAAGATCAGGGATGGCACTTATTCTACCAATATAATCTTCATATTGGCCAGTTCCATAAGTTTGTATGACATAGTCATATCTTTGAATGGCTAATTCTAATTGGTCTTCAAGAACCACTAAATGGTCAACATGCGCCATGTTTACAATAATTTCTTTTGCTTCACTATTTAAGCTTTGATATGCCGCTTTATAAATGTCCCAATCTTCTTTATTATTTGAGCAATTTTCACTCATAAATGATTTAGCCCAACTATAAGCTTGACTTAAATTAGTGTATCGTACTTCGGCGTTTTCTAGTGTTTCTAAATTAGAAACAAGAGCTTTCTCATCGCTTGGTAAAAGGTTATAAGCCGCTCTAGCGCCATTAATTTTCTTATAAACATTATCGTTATAGCTAACTTCGCCAATGCTATTGATTAAATCAATAATCGTAGCGGCTTTATCATAGCCATCTTTTAAAATATTAATATTATAAATATTAGACCCACTTATAGAGTAAGTATAGCCATCTATCGGAGTTTCATCAGTATCAATGCCAATATGAAAATCTGCAAGTATGACATCGGATGGATATCTTATATTCCAAATCCAGTTACCTTGTTCATCTCCTTTTGCCATGGTACTAATTGATGGGGAAGTTTCTTCTCCTATATAAAGACCAACTTTAATTTGGCTAGGTCTTTCATTTGAAATATTATTACCATCAATCCAGTTTATATATCCATCGATATAATTCGCGGTATGGGTAAAGACGATATCATCACCGTCATATTCATAATAGTAACTAAAGACTTCACTTGGAACTACTTGGAATTCTCTTGGTTTTCCATCTTCATATAAATTATCAGAGAACGAATAGCTCCAATCACTATCAGTTACCCTAACGGAATTTGGTTGTATAACCCCGTTAATTTGTAAATATAAATCAAGTTCTGTTGGTCTAACGGAATCATAATTACCATCATCAACCCATCTAACTTCTCCACTTGTATACCATTCCACATCAGGAGTATGAATCATCGTAATGGTAAAGCCTTGTCCTTGTGAACCACTCACTTCAAAGCGATAACTAGGATTATTTCCTGTTCTATCAACACCTCTAGGGTAATTAACGTGGTCATTATCGATACAATCGCCTTCCATCACTACTGATGAGATTAAAGTGGTAACTTCTGAAAAATAATTATTTCCTGCGTTTAATTCAGTCCTATATTCATTTCTTCCATTAGGACAAATATAAACAGTTCCTCTTAAATTATCGAGGTTATTAGCGTCTTGCCAAACAACTTGTACAGTGGTTTTTGGATCTTGTTCCCAAACCGCATTAACTGTGACATTTTCATTAATAGTAATAACATCTCCAGAATGATAAAGGGTGTCACCAATTCTCCAGCCCATAAAGAAGTTATTATGTTCATATTCATCATAAGTATATGTTTTTTCTGGCAAGGTGATTTGATGGCCTTTTAAGACCGTATAAGTTTGATCAATAAAATCAGGAATATTGGCTTTTACTGTGATTGTGCATTCTTTTAGATTATCAAAGAAATTACTCTTCCACACTTTTCTAAAGTGTTCACCGTTCGCTCCATCGGTCTTAATCCAACCAAAATAACGGCCTTTTTCCGCGAATATATTATTACCACCATCAAAAATTGAAGCAAGAACAGGTTTAGCGAGATTAATTGGCGTATCACTGCCAACGCCTATCCAGTTAGGATCCGTGCAGTTAGTACCTACTTCATAAATAACATCTAAAGATGTAGTAGTGTCAGTTGGTAAGTAATCGATATGAGTTTTAAAGAATTTTCTTAGATTAACAATTTTTTCAGATGCACTATCTTTATAGTTACCTTCAGGTTTATATCGATGATATTTTCCACCCATTGTTTTATCAAGAATTCCACCATAAGAAGTAGTACCTACTGGCTTTTTCGGGTCTGGTTCTGGATCACATGCAAGAACGATTTGGCCTCTGACATCTTTCAATTTTGGATAATCAGTATAGATTTTTCCGAATACACCATCTTCTGCATAAATATATGATTTATTAGTGGAAGGGTTAGTTCTTTTATAATACGAGTATAAAATATCTTTAATGCGGCGATAAATTGGTTTTATGTCATCCTCAAGTAAACCAAAAGCTCCAGTAAACCAAGTTTCTTGAGCGCAGCAAATAATTATGGTTTCCGATGGATGAAGTGTTAAAAAGTTAATCACCGCATCTAATGTTTCGTTTAAAGATACAGCTGTTCCATCATAATCTTTGGCCCAAAAAGTTCCTCCGTTAGAATTTTTGCCGTGACATAACCAAAGGTTTCTACCATCATCATAATATTTTTCAAAAACAAGCGAGCCATTAACTTTAGGCGATCTTAAGTTACATCTTAAGTCGAGTATACGGGATCCAGCATAAATTTGATCAGGGATTCTCAAATATTGAGTAATTGCATCGCCCGCATGGTTAAACCATGAACCGAAAGAATCGTTAAGATCAAACGTCGCTTTCATCGCGGAATCGTGTGTTCCTGGGATATTTATTTCATTAATTCTTCTATCTCCCGATATTCCAGACATCCAGTTTCTACCATTTAAATCCACTTCATCAGCGACAATATCATCAATATAAGGAATAAATGGTGCTGAATTTGCGTATTTAGGTTGTCTATCTGTAGTTAAAGAAAGAACGCCTCCATCTAAAAGTTTTACGTTCAATCCATCAGTAGATTTAAAGAAATTTGCAGGATTATCACCATTAATTTCACTATCATAACCACTAGCAAAATTTCCAGTATTATTTATGGTTGCAACAGATATGCAAGCTTCATTATTTAATTTGCCAGTAACTTCGATTTTTATATCATCGGAATTTTGGTAAATATCATCACCGCGAACTGCCTCATTTCTATAAACATAAGGGCTTTCTTTAACTTCTAAAGATGTAGAGGCATCAGTACTAAGATAAATGCCGCCCCCAAGATAACCCGCGGTATTATTATTAATTGAGCCAGCATAAAACTTCATTGTGACATTAGCAATATAAAAGGCTCCTCCATAACCATTATCAGAGGATAGCGCTTTGTTATTATAAATTGAACCGCCATTAAGAGTGACAGTACCAGCATCAGCAAATACCGCTCCACCTTTTTCATTAGCGACATTGTCATACATTGTAGCGTTAACTAAAGTTAAATCACTTTGATCAGTGGTATATATGCCTCCACCATTTTTGGCTCTACCACCAAATAAAGTGGAATCAGAAATATATAAATTTGTGTAGTTAAAAATAATGCCACCTTTTTCATTAGTGTCATCTCCATATCCATCGATGTTAGAGCTATAAATTCTCGCATCATTAGAATCAAGAAATAACGTTCCACCATTTTTAGAAGATCTATTGTTAGTAAAAGTAGAATTATTTATAGTAATAGCTTTTTTATCAACGTTAGCAATAGCGCCTCCGTTTTGTGAAGCGACATTATCAATAAAAGTACAGTTATCAATTGTTAATGTCCCTTTATTAAAGATTCCGCCTCCCCAGTAGTTACTGAAGGTTTGGTTACCTATAATGTTCACATTAGATATTTCTGCACTTCCAGTAGAAGCAACATAAATACCGCCACCATCTCTATAAGATTTGTTATCGGTAATTGTTCCTCCGTCCATGATTAAGGTACCAGCAACATAAATACCGCCACCTCCATAAGCGGCGTTATCTCCGTTAGCTCTATTGTTATTAATATTACCTCCATGAATGATACAGGTACTGCCTTCACCGATATAGATGCCCCCACCTTGATAAGCAAAACCTCCGGTCATAACCCCATCGCCTTTGCTGTCATAAATAGTTAAAGTGGCATTATTTTGTATTCTAAAAACGCTGCCATTTAAATAACCATTCTTTTCATTACTTAAGCCTATATCTAATTTTTTACCGTTTAAATCAACTGTGATATCACGATTGACTTCAACCGATCCTATCGCGCCATTTAATAAATCATTAGAAATAGCAAAAACACTAGAACTATCTTTATTTTCAACCTCATCTCTAAATTCTCCCCAACTAGAAATATATTTATCAATTGAAGGAACATTTCTATTTATATGTGATAATTTTTCATTTGGCTGTTCTTTATCTATTTTATTTTTATTATTTTTCGCATTAGTGGCTGTAACTATCATAAACAAAGCCACAATCGACATTCCAATTAAATGCCCTTTCTTCATATAAATATCCTCCATTGAAAGCATTAATATAATAATATATTTTCACTCAATATTTAAAATAAATATTATGTTGTTGTTTTCTTTTAAATGATTTTCAATTTCGTTAATAGAAATTAGTGATTGTTCACTATTATGCCGCCATCAAAGAAGCTTTAAAAAAGAAGCTTTAGCATAAAAAATAATTTATGAATAAATTAAATTGATGACATTAGCAATCAATTATATAATGAAAATGTATTTATTAGCAGACTATCTGCGCTATGAACTAGCATTTGCAAAATCGACCATACGCAGGTAAACGATAGGACCACCTAATAGAGGCCGCAAGATTGGACGTGTTAGAATCTTGCAATGTGGAAAGCATCGCCCAGAAGATGATAAAAATACATAAATATATGGCGACAATTAGGACACGGTTTATGTAGAAAAATTACTCGCTCAATCAAGCTTTAGTGGCTATTACAATTTTAACCGCTGAGAGTAATCCAAATGAAATGGATATAGTTGTTAAGTTGATAGCCAATCTACTAATTTAAAAGTCTTGTCAAAACAAATAAAAAGGACTGACACTATTGTATCAATCCTATTTAATTAAGTTGG
>JAILGI010000087.1 GCA_024696885.1 Bacilli bacterium | reverse complement strand
GGGGTATTTGGTATACACCTCAATCAGGTATATATATGCCGGTGTTTTTAGAATCTACACCATATCTACATGTGGAGGATGTAAAATACACTCCTGATATTGATAACAGTGAATTAATCATTAACGTTAAATCTAAAAGCGATGTTTGTGATATCAATATCGAAGGAAAAGATATTCGTATATTAACAAATGAAGATATTCATATTCATATTGATAATCTCCATTTATGGTCTATTGAAGATCCATACTTATATCCAATTACTTTAAAAGTTGGTAAAGACTTAGTGAAATCCTATTTTGCGATGAGGAAGTTTTCTATTACTAAAGATGAAAACAATATTCCTCGATTAGCGTTAAATAATAAACCAATCTTTATGAAAGGCGTTTTAGACCAAGGTTATTATAAAAACGGGTTATTAACTCCGGAATCATATAACGAATATATCAAGGATATAGAACTAGTGAAATCATTAGGTTTTAACACGATTAGAAAACATATCAAGCTTGAAATACCACGTTGGTATTATGAATGCGATAAAAGAGGGGTTATTGTCTGGCAAGACTTCGTTAATGGAGGAAGTAAATATTTATTCCCAACAATTACTTTCCCATTATTCACAAATATTCATTTAAAAGATAACCACCACTTCTTGTTCTCTAGAAAGAATAAAGAAGGTCGATTAGAGACTATTAAGGAATTTAAAAAAATCATTAATTATTTATATAATTCACCATCTATTGCTTTATGGACTATCTTCAATGAAGGATGGGGTCAATTTGATAGCAAGAATGTATTAGAAGAAATGACGAAGATTGATAATTCAAGAATCTATGACCATGCCTCTGGATGGCATGACCAAAAGATTGGAGATATTAAATCAATGCACGTCTATTTCAAAAAAGTAAAACTACCAAAGAAAGAAAATAGATGTATTATCCTTTCAGAATTTGGTGGATTAGTTTTACCAATTGAAGGTCATGTGATTAAAGGTAATTCTGTCTATAAGAAATTTAAAACTAAAGAAGAATATCTAAAGGCATATGAAGAAATGATTAATAGAGATGTAATCGCTAATATACCTTTAGGCTTATCTGCGTGTATATACACTCAATTAAGTGATGTAGAAGAAGAAACAAATGGCTTTGTAACATTCGATAGAGAAGTTGTTAAAGTATCTCCTGAAGAGATTAAAAGAATTAACAATAAAATTATTTTATAATTTGTAAATCGTCCAAAACGCTCTGCATAATCTTAGCATCTTTATCTCCAGTAGTTTTGATTGCGATTAAACGATTGTTCTTTTCTATTTCTTTTACATCTTCGTAATCATTGTTATCTGAAGCAAATTCTCTTTTTACAAAAGCAATCATTTCTTTGCTAATCAAGGTAGTGTCGCCATATAAATCGATGACCGCTTTTTCTATTCTTTCAAATGTTAATTCTATGTTATTAGATTTCAAATAATGAATAATACCAGCAACATCTGAATAATCATTTTTATATTTCCTTGCAGAAACCATTTTCATGGCTAAAAGGTATTCATCTTTAATCGTTCTAACAATTAAAACACCATTACAATATGTTTTGTAAAACGTCGAATATTGAACAAGCTTTGGTGAATAAGAGGAAGAATGAATAAAGCTAGTATTAATCCAATCACTTGGTAAAGAGTATTTCTTTGCAATTTCATCGATAACTTCGTTCATCAATAAGCCATTAGAGTCATAGCAGTCTATATCTTCAGTTGAATCCCTAAAACCATAATTAAGCAAAATAGAAGCTCCACCCACTATAATGAGTTCACAAGAAAGACCCTTCGCTTTGTTTTTCTTTCTTATTTGTTTGGCGAGATCATTTAAAATGTTTTCTACGTTTTCTTTATTAATAAACACTATCGATCTCCGATTCTAAAATGTTGTGTTTTAAAAATTCAGGAAGGGATTCTTTGATGACGTCTTCTAATTTAATGATTCTATTTTTTAATAGATAATAGATGCTTTCAGGAACTACTAGTTTATTAAAACTTGTCTGCCTGATATCTTCGAATTCTTCTTTTAATTCCATACCATTTAAAAGAGATAATGTATCTAACATTGACAATAAATAAGTTGACTCAAGATATTTATTCTCTTCATAAAGTCTTCTTATTTCGTTGTTGTCTGAATACATTTCAATAAACTTTTCATAATTGAGTCTTTTAATATTGTGACAAACATTACTCTTAAATAAATCAAATTCATTATCACAAACAATTAATGATAAATCTTTATATGTGAGAAAGTTGTATAGTTCATCCATACTGATGTTAAGCACGGAAGCGATTGTGTTAATGGTAAAAGCAGAAACTTTTGTCATATCCACTCTTTCATGATAGAGATCATTTAATGTAGAGTGAGGTAGCCCAGTTTCTTTTTCAAGCCTATACAATGTCATGTTTTTTTGTTTTAATAATAGTCTTAACATATAAGTCGCCTCACCGACCTAAAACAATTATAACAGAACTGTTAATAAAAACAATGGAGAAAACTTAAATAGGTATGATGGTCTATAATTCTGAAGCATTCACTAATGATTCTATCGTGAAACCCTTAGTGGTCATTTTTTTATCAAAATTAAGAAAAAGAAGCCGATTTTGCATGGCTTCTTTACATTTATAATAGTTTTTTACTATTCTTCAAAATCTGCGGTAGCATAGATGATTGCGTATGTGGAATCTGAATCTTCATCGTAATCAGAATAGATAGCAATCTTTCCATCAGCGCTTAAATAATAGGTGTCACCATTTTCATCGGTTTCCACTACATAATTTCCACCAGTTAACGCTGCTGCCCAAGCTGTTGAATGATCTCCAGAAATAACGATTTGAACATTATCGTAAGAGAAGAAATCATCGAGTGTTAGATCAACAACATATTGTTCCGCACCATCGAGTGGTAATTCTGGGATTGCAGTTGTTAATGATTTCTTGGTTAAGAATTCAGTGTTGATGAAATCAGCAAACCAAGAAGTGAATACGTATGAGGTTGGTTCTTGATCATAACGGAATGATAATGTTTCATCTGCTGCGTTAAATGTGTATACGAAGCTATATAATCTTCCGTTGATAACTTTTGTAGCGACAAAGCCATCACCATCG
>JAILGI010000084.1 GCA_024696885.1 Bacilli bacterium | reverse complement strand
GGCAAAAAAGAATCGGAAAAGATGGCGATATTCATTATAAAGAATCATCCTCATTATCGATGTTAACATCGCGATATCCGCCTTGATTGGCTTTTTCTTTTCTCTTTTTTTCTCTCTTTTGGCGATCAGATTTCGCTAAGGCTTTTAAGCGGTTTTTAATACTTTCGCGAGTAAGGCGTGATGTTTCCACCAAGGTTTCCACTTGTTGATAACGTTCACTATATGTTTCTTGACGCAAAGCGACAAGGGTTTCGTAGTTTGGTAAGCCTTTGTTTTGAGCGATATCGTCTTTTGGAGATGCGCGATAGAATGCGGTTACAAGTCCAGCAATAGTTAAAGGAATAATAAATGTAATAGATCTCCACACTAGTAAGGCGGAAGACGCTAACGCTAAAGATTGCTGTGTATTCGCTGATTGAATAATAAACGCTCTCGCGGGTTCATAAACAGAACCGATTAATTCATCAGGGTTAGTTATATTATTAGCTTTCACATATTCTACAAATTGACCAATGTTCTCTAAACCACCCCAAGTATAGTTATTTGGATTAGCTAATAATGATTGGAATCTCGCTTCTATTTGCGCTTGTGTCGCAGCGATATAGAAGAAAGATGTATCTGGTTTAGATGGAGATGTGACGAATAATAAACGGAACACACCTTCGGAAATACCAGCGCTTCCAGGGATAGGAATTAAGCCAGTCACCATTTGGTGATAGTTACTTAAGAATATAGCGTCCCAGAAGGAAGCACATGTTGATTCGTTATGCAAGGCTAAACCGACGAAATAAGGAATGGAGAAACGGAGTGTAAACGCTGCGGCAAAGCAGACGGTTATTAAAATGGTAAATGGAACGTTAGAGAAAAGACGTCTCGTTTCAATTTTGAAGTTTTCCACTTGGACTCTTAAGTTTTCTCTACTCTTATCAGGGTTCTTAACGATTCTCATTTTGGCTAATAAGGAGACAATTGGACCCATAACAAAGTTATGGAATCCCTTCCAATAACCCATCAATAAGACGATACCAATGTAACCGACGTTTAGACCAAAACCGATGATGGTTAACACCCACATAGGTAATTTAACATGCCATTCACCGATAGCACCTAAATCAGTTAAGGGTAAAGAGTTAATGTATTGATATTTAAAGATAAATGAGAGAATGCCATATGTAACTAACACTAATTGGAAGACGATGGAATGCATGGCGAGGGCACTAACAGCGGAGCTGATTTGAATACCTTGTTTCTTATAGGTATAGGCCTGCATAACTTCGCCACCTTGTCCACCAGGTGTCACAGCGTTATAGAAAATGCCGATAAATTCCACGGCAGCAGCTTGGTGAAAATGGTAGTCACGTGTATATAAACGCGCGAAGAAAAAGAGAATCAATGTTCGGATGGATAACATAACCGCCATAACACCGATAACCGCTAATAACCAGCGATAATCAGATGCCATGATGTATTTGACAATCAAATTAAAGTTATCTTTAACAGTTAAGAAGATAGCTAAAACGGTTACGAGTAAAACGATGGAAATATTTAATGCGTATTTCCACCACTTAACTTTTTTCTTTTTGGGTTCCTGTGGAATAGATAATTTGTTGTCTTCTGGTTTTTCCACGGTTTTTTCTTCTGTTATGTTTGCAATATCTTCTTTATTTGCCATCTCTATGATTTTATCATAATTGGCACAAAATATAATACTTATTATTGTTATAAGGTGCTTAAAAGAGAAAAAGACCAATTTTTAACAATTCAACAAACATGGTTTTTGTAAGCAAAATGCCTTGTTTTTTGTACTACAGTACGAATATTGTTGTCTTTTTCTTGCAATGAACTATAATGAAGCTATGATAATTTACCACGGAAGTAAAGTACTTGTTGAACGCCCAATCACAAAAGGTTCTAATCCTGAAAATGACTACGGGCCATCCTTTTATATGACTCTTGAAGTTGAGGCAGCGAAATCTTGGGCATGTCGCGAAAACAGCATTGGTATTGTCAATAAATACTTAGTGGACAATAGAGCGTTTAAGAACTTAAAAATTCTCGATTTAACGGATAAAAGTCAGTACTCCATTCTCAATTGGATGGCGATTCTCATGCATTTTAGAAAATTAGATGTTTCTTTTAAAAAGAATAATGAAATTGTTCTGAAATGGTTAGAGCAATATTACATTGATGTTAATGAATATGATGTCGTCATTGGATACCGCGCGGATGATTCTTATTTCCGCTTCCCGATACGCTTTATTTCTAACGATTTAGCGTTTGAGGATTTAGAAAGTGTATATTTATCAGGTAATTTAGGAATTCAATATGCTTTTATGTCCAAAAGAGCAATTGGACTTCTTAAATTTGAGGGTTTTATTGAATGTGATCCTTCTTTTTTAGGCCACCATTATTCAATTGTGAAAATGGCCACTAAAGAGTTTGATGAGTTATTGAATAGACCGAGAGATCCAAATAAAACATATATTTTAGATTTGATGAGAAAATAGTATGAACACCAATTATATATACGATTATGTCAATGTTTTAGAAAGAGTATTATCTACGGGGTATCATCTAAAATACTCGACAAACACATTAGAAAGAGAAATCGCGTATTCTTCTTTCTTTCAAAGAATTGAAAAAGATGAATATGGTAATCCTCCTATAATTAATGACTCCACTTTGATTAGCGAAATATTCCCTCACCAAAATATCGATTTAGTTAATATTCCTATTTATAATCAATGCCTTTGGGTCGCAGAGGCCTATTTACGTATTCAAGGAGAAACGAGACTTACTTTTGAAGCCATTTTCTTATATATTCCAATTACAAATATGTACGAATATTTCCCCATTTTCCACGAAATGGACTTTTCACAAATTATCAATGAATTTAAAAGACTTTATGAATCAAAATCAGTTTTAGAAATAATCGTCGATAAATACCAATATTCATTAAAAGACATATCTAAAGAACTACATACATCGTATGACACCTTATATAGTTTCAAAAAGAGACGTAGAGATATTCAAAAGGTCAATGTCGAAGTCGCCGCTAGATTAGCATCTATATTAAGGGTAAGAATTGAAACACTTGTGGAAATGAAAATATAAAAAGAAGCGAGATTACATATAGTTTTCTCGCTTTTTCTTTATTTCTATTGCTAATACTTGATTCTTTTCAATTAGCTCATAACTATAATAGATTTCCATGTCTGAAGGTTGACCTTCATCGCTTCTTTCATAACCCAAACGCTTGTGATCAAAATATGCATATAGTTCCTTAAAAGAAGGGAAAACATATAGATTCTTAACCACTACTTTTAATTGTTCTTTTGTTTGATTGTTTGTGAACAATATTTCATCGCCTATTTTGATGGGTTTTCTTCTTTCATCATAAAGGCGCATCTCAATATCCTTTTTGCCATTTTTAATTAAGACAAAAGGATCATTTGCTAGATTCATTTCGTATATCATATT
>JAILGI010000082.1 GCA_024696885.1 Bacilli bacterium | reverse complement strand
TTGGTTGCGGAGGGAGGATTTGAACACTCCGACCTCCAGGTTATGGGCCTGATGAGCTACCACTGCTCTACTCCGCGATCTCAGTGGAGTTATTAGCTCCACTTAATAACCGCAATTACTTTCTGTTTTTGCGGCGAGCGTTTTCGCTCTTAAGTTTTCTTTTGAGAGATTTCTTTAAGAAAGCTTCTCTTTTGCGGCATTCTTGGATGGTGCCGGCTTTATTGACTTGACGTTTGAATCTGCGTAATGCATCATCTAACGTTTCGTTTTCACGAACAACTGTCTTTGGCATCTGAATTCACCTCCAATTTGCTTACGCGAGGTATATCATACCACTTATGAAATAAGAAAAGCAACAATTAAATAATCTTTGTACCGTTAGAGGTTCCGATGCGGTTTGCACCCGCTTCCACCATCGCGAGTAAATCTTCTTTAGTACGGACACCGCCACTGGCTTTAACGCCCATTTCTGGACCGACTGTTTGACGCATTAAAGCGACATCGTGAGTGGTCGCGCCACCTGTAGAGAAGCCTGTGCTTGTTTTGACGAAATCAGCACCTGCTCTTTTAGAGGCTAAGCACGCTCTGACTTTTTCTTCATCGGTTAATAAGCAGGTTTCGATGATGACTTTTAATACTCTTTGACCAGCGACCGCTTTTAATTCGCGGATTTCTTCTTCGACGTATTCATCGTGACCGGCTTTAAGCATGCCGACATTGATGACCATATCAATTTCATCCGCGCCTTCTTTAATGGCTAATTCTGCTTCTTCAACTTTGGTTCTGGTTAAGTTCATTCCTAAAGGAAAACCGATAACGGTGCAAACCTTAACGGATGAACCTTTTAAACATTGAGCCGCTAAGGGGACATAAGCTGGGTTAACACAAACACTCATGAAATCAAATTGTTTGGCTTCTTCGCAAAGTTTAACGATTTGTTCTGGTTGTGCGTCTTGTTTAAGTAATGTGTGATCGATTAATTTATTGTATGCCATATTAAAAACTCCTATTA
Source organism: Bacilli bacterium (assembly GCA_024696885.1). Taxonomy (GTDB): domain Bacteria; phylum Bacillota_I; class Bacilli_A; order RFN20; family CAG-826; genus CAJOLV01. Next base: position 3,721 of record JAILGI010000082.1, on the reverse strand, counting down.
ATCATTATAGCAAAAAGAAAAAGGTCTTTCGACCTCTTCTTTATTCAGCTTTTTCCGCTTTTTTGGCTGGAGCTTTACGAGTGGATTTTTTACCAGCGTTTTCCGCTTTCTTCACTTGTTCAGCTTTGACCACTTTACCATTTAAGTAAGTGGCTTTACCAGCATAGTAACCACATTTTGGACAAACTCTATGTGATTTGATCATTTCACCACATTGTGGGCAAGTCACTAAACCAGAAACTTCTAATTTAAAATGGGTTCTTCTTAATCTTTTTCTTGTTTTACTAATACGTCTTTGTGGAACTGCCATGAAAGTAATCCTCCTATTGCAACGTGATTTATTATATGTGTATACGCACTATCAGTCAATAGTTTTTGGGACAAGTTCTAAAAAAACGTAATATATTATGATACAATCATGCTTTTTTCTAGTTTGACTGTAATTCTTTGCCCAACCTTTCCTTCTAATGAAGGAATAGCGACTTCAATATAATTGGTTGTGTGGCCAATATTCACTTTTTTATTTACATCGTATTTTTCAACGAGTACTTCTACTTCTTTATTTATAAAGTGAGATACATATTCATCCCATAATTCTTTGGATAACTGTAATAAGGCACTCACTCTTTGTTTTTTAACTATGTCATTCACCTGATTTGGCATCTTTGCAGCGAGAGTTTCTTTTCTACTAGAGAAGGGGAAGACATGTAATTGATTAAAACCACATTCTTTAATAAATTCTTTGGTTTCTAAGAATTCTTCATCACTCTCTCCTGGGAATCCAACGATTACATCGGTGGATATCATTATTTCCGGCATGATGGAGCGGAGGAGTTTAATCTTCTTTAAGAAGTCCTCTTTTTGATACTTGCGATGCATTCTTTCTAAGACGGTTTTGGAACCACTTTGTAATGGGATATGGATATGCTTCGCTAAAACTTTGTTGTTCTTATATAAATATAAGAGTTCTTCACTCATATCATGGGCTTCAATAGAGGATATGCGTAAAGATTCTAATCCTTCAATATTGATTAACTCTTTCACTAATTCGTATAAGTTGGTATGACCAAGGTCAACTCCATAGCTGGATACATCAATACCGGTTAAGACGATTTCTTGGTAATGATTATGAACTAAGTATCTCGCTTCCTCTAAAATGGATTCTTTACTTCTTGAACGGGCATTACCACGTCTATAGGGAATTAAACAATAGGAACAGAAATTATTACATCCATCTTGGATTTTTAAATAAGCGCGGATGTTTTCGCTATATGAGGTGACTCCAAAGTCTTCATAACATAGTGTTCTCGTGTTTTTATCCACTTTCACTATTTGCTTATGGTTTCTAAGATATTCCTCGATTAAAGTAGGTATTTCATTACGGTGAGATGTGCCGACAATAATATCCGCATTTATATCGTTAGCGATAAAATCGCTGTGTCCTTGTGCGTAGCAGCCCATCACGACGATAATGGCACTAGGATATTGCTTTTGGAATTTACGGATGTGTTGTCTTGATTTTTGATCCGCGGTCGCGGTCACAGAACATGTATTAATAATGACAACATCGGGGTTTTCTCTATCTTCAAAATAACCTAATTTTCTAAGCATAGAGGCTAAGGCGGAACATTCATATGAGTTAACTTTGCAGCCTAAAGAGAAAAGAAAATATGTCATTTTATTTAGCGAATTTATGGGTTAATTTAAAGAGCATTTTGTTAGAAATAAAACCATTCTTTTCCATTTGTTGGATGAATTCTTGCTCGTTGTTATTGAAGTAAGATTCCACGACCGGTCTTATTCTTTCTAACATGTGATTAGTGGTTATTTTCTTCATGTATTTATCGAATAAAACAATCTTATCATCTAACCTACCTTGCTCATTAATCATATAGATGGTAAATGTATCGTAATGGAAGAAAGCGGTAATGTCGTTTTTCTTCTCAATTTTGATTAATCTCGTGAAGTGAGAATTATATAGTTCCGCTCCATAGGTATCAAAGGGATCGATAGCCACATTAGCGAAGGATTTTAATAATTCTAAATAGGGATATTCGTTTAATTTTTCTGGTTCATTTAAATAGAGAAGATTAATTGTTTTAGAAAAGAAAGGAATATATATTCTTCCTTCGTTTTGTTCTAAAAAGGGTCTTGTTAAGATGCGTTTTTTTAAGGTATCTACGAAATCTTCATGGGTTAATATCTTATGACTTTCCGTATAGCTAACGAGGTTTTTCACTTCATCTTCGATGATGGATTTATTGATTAAACCATGGATGATGATATTCGCTCTTATGATACGGAAATCGCTTTCTTTGCCACTAGAAAGATAGGAAAACTGGGGTAATTTCACTAAGAGGTTTCTCTTCTTTTGATAGAAGCGATATTCTTCACTCTTGGCGAATTGTTTTCTCTTTCTTTGTTTTTCTTCTAAATATTCTAATAATTTCATCTTATTGTTCCATTTTATAAGAAATCACACTCATCGCATAGATAGCAGCGGTTTCACATCTTAATATTCTCTTTCCTAAGGAAACGATTTTAAAGCCTTGATTAACTAGTGTTTCCACTTCTTTTTCTTCAAAGCCACCTTCTGGTCCAATGACGATAGATACGCTTTGTTTATTGTTTAGTTCATAGAAAGATTCTTTGGTGGACCCACTATTCTTTTCATAAGCAATATAATTGATGTCTTCTTTTAATTCACTTGGAATATGGTTGATATCAACGATACCGATTATTTCAGGGACGATTAAACGGTGGCATTGTTCACTCGCTTCTTTGGCAATCTTTTGATATCTCACCTTTTTCTTATTAAAGGAGTCTTCATCTAAAGAGACGATACATCTTTTGCTTTTGAATAATACGATTTTATGGACACCTATCTCTGTAGCTTTTTGAATGACTAAATCGATTTTGTCTCCTTTAGCTAGAGGGAAGAATAAGGTGACATTCTTTTCAATTTCTACTTCACTTTTAACTTCATTAACGATGATAGCGGTGAAGGGCTGTGTGTTTTGAATTTGACATACATATAATCTTTGATTATCGACGAGTTCAAATTCATCGCCTTTTTTCATGCGCATAACATGTAAAATATGATGAATGTCTTCATCGGTTAGTTCTACAGATTGATGATTAATATGACCGAAATAGCGTTGCATATTATCGCAATAAATTGTCGTTTTTATCTTTTACATTCTTTCTAAAGAAGATGATTAATCCTAATGTGATATTAGAGATATATAACACTCCTAAAGGAATGATGATAGATAACGGTAAACTTAATAAACTTGGGAAATAGAAAGCGGAGAAAGCACCAGCGAAGATAATGAGGTTCGCTAATAACCAGATAAAGCCCATCTTTTTATAATACATATAAAAGAAGGGAGCGCCTGTCCAACCGAGGAGCATAGATAAAAGAAGAAGAGTTATTCTCTTTCTTGGTTTATATTTAAAAAGTAAATCTCTCTCATTGATATCGATTTCACTAGTCACTTCAATAGTGTCACTTTTGACATCTTTTAAAGGTTCTAATTCCCCACATATTGGGCATCTATCTTTATCAAATTTACTAATTCTAACTCCACAGTGACGACAAATTGGCATAATAATTCCTTTTAATATTCAAAATAATATCACAAATAACAAACTTATGTTTGATATTTTTACTTTTATTTAATATTTGTTATGCACCCACAAAGAAGAGGATGATTTTTAC
>JAILGI010000028.1 GCA_024696885.1 Bacilli bacterium | reverse complement strand
TAAAAACAAAAATCCTGAGAAAATGAAGATTGATAAGTAAGCCCACCATCTGTTTTTGTGAATATTTAAAGCCATGCAACATAAGCAAGCTGCTAACAATAAGTGTCCAAATTCATTCTCATGCACATATATAGATTTAATCGTGTCGAAATTTTCGACTGGTATATTAACATCAAAGAAGGTTTTGTATGAATCCGCATCAGAGAAAAAACTGATGATGATTGAAATATAAGTAAAAACGATCACTCCCACCATTAACCAATTGAGTACTTTGGTACGAGTGTATGTTTTACCATAAAAAACATAGAACAAATAAAACATCGCAAAGAACAATATGGATTCTAAAGAAAACACCGTTTTTGTGTGGTTAGATATTTCAATTGTTACAGGTTCGCCGTGTTCAAAAGCGTGATAGTTAATTACGGATGGGCTAACCCAAGTGGCAAATAAACTAAGTAAGAGAAGCAATCCTCCTACAATCAATATCCATTTACTGTTTTTAAACCCGTTTTGTTTGTGGTTGATAACATAAAAAAGTGTGAATAGAACCGCTGCAGAGATAAATAATGCAAAAAAGGAAAAATCATCAAAGAAAAAAATACTCTTTGATGAGAGAAGAGGAATGTTCTCAACTAGGAAGCATGTAATGATAGCGCCTACCCAGAACAATATATTTGAAAATATAAATCTCTTTTTGGTCATGGTAAGTATTATATGGATTTAAAGTAAAAATGTCCACGAAAGAAAGAAAAGAAACATTAATGTTCTTATCTTTCCCTCTAAAAAGTTTATAATTATGGCATGGATAAATATCAAACTTTAAAAGAAATTCTTGATGGTGCGACCCAAATAATGGTCTTTACAGGGGCGGGTATTTCTGTTCCAAGTGGCATTCCAGATTTTCGAAGCGCTGATGGAATTTACAATCAAAAAACAAAACTAAATTACCCACCTGAAGAGATTATTTCTCATACTTTCTTCTATAATCACACCAAGGAGTTCTTTGAATTTTACAAAGACAAAATGGTGTATGAAAATGCTGAGCCAAATGAAGCACATAAGTTTATTGCGGCTTTAGAAAAGAAAGGCAAAAACGTTATTGTTGCTACGCAAAATATTGATGGATTGCATCAAAAAGCGGGTAGTTCCACTGTTTATGAATTGCATGGATCCGTACATAGAAACTATTGTGATAAATGTAATCGTAGTTTCGGTTTAAGATATGTAATGACACATAATCCAATCCCATATTGCGATAGATGTCATGGCATTGTTAAACCTGATGTGGTTTTGTATGAAGAGGAACTCAATTCATACACTATCGAAAGGACAATCTCTGCGATGATGACTAGCGATGTGTTATTAGTTATCGGAACTTCTTTAAGAGTGTACCCCGCCGCAGGATTCATCCGTTACTTTAAAGGAAGATATATTGTTCTTATTAATAAAGAACAAACCAGTTATGACAACATGTGCGACTTAGTATTCAACGAAGATGTCGTACAAGTTTTTAAGAAAATTAAATGAAAAGATTACTAATCTTTGACTTAGACGGAACATTAATTAATACGCTCATTGATTTAAACAATGCAGTTAATTTTGCTTTGAAGAAAAATGGCTTTCCTTTAAAAAGCGTAGAACATACAAGATTAGCCATAGGCAACGGCGTTGCTAAACTTGTGGCAAGATCAATCCCTGAAAATGAAAGCAATCCAAAGTATGAACAAACATTAAAAGATTTTCGCGATTATTACTCAATTCATAATGCTGATAACACTCTTCCATATGATGGAGTTAAAGAGGCGCTTTTTAACCTAAAATCGCGTAATTTCATCCTTGCAGTTGCCACCAATAAAATCAGCGATGTAGCCAGGGTTTTGATTGAAGAAATGTATCCTGGAATGTTTGATTTTGTACAGGGTGATGAGCCCAATATGATTGTTAAGCCGAACCCCAAAATGGTGACTTCTTTATGTGAAAGGTTCCATGTTTTGAAGGATGAAGCCCTCTATGTTGGTGATACTGAAGTAGATAGGCAAACAGCAGAAAACTCAGGTGTTGATTATTACCTGGTAACATATGGGTATAGGAGCAAGGAAGAGTTAAAAAAACTTTGTCCTACATCTAGAACAATTGATTCACTTCAAGAATTAGAAGAAATATTAAAAAATGGTTAAGTTAAACGCTTAGCCATTTTTATTTAATTTTTGTGAGGATGAGATTTTCGATTTCATCCATATTTACTTCGTAAGTCAGACACAGCTCATCTAACAGCATCGTCTTAGCGTAATTCAGCATATCGATATCGGATGCTCCTAACTTTACGTTCTCAGGATCAGCAGTATATAGACAATTTAAACGATACATATATGCGATATCTTCTACTTTTCCAGAAGATAATCTCTTTTTAAAAGCATCTCTTCTTTGCTTTGTATTGGGATTGAATTCTTTTTTAATTTCTTTTAAGGATTTAAGAAGAGAATCAGCTTCTTCTTTACTTAAGATAGGACGTATAATGCTATCCGCGTTTAAAACAGGAACATAAATATTTTCACCATCGCCACGATTTACTCTCACGATGTAATATTGACGTTCGTTCATTTCGACAATGTCAAAAATAGTTGATAGCCCATTTCTGATGTGAATTATATTTTGTCCTACTTTGTACATATTACCTTTATTATCGCACAAAAAATGCGGGAAAGGTAAGGACGATTAAACTTTTTGAAATATGCTGTTGACATTATTTTTAAAAATAAATTATATTATTGATAGAGAGATTATCGTTTTGATAGTCAACCTATCATAAATCATATGGGAATGAAAAATTTAAAATTTAATTATTTTGTGGACATCGCCACACAGCTTTTCATGTCCTCTTCCATCGCCGAAGTTACCATTAAAGACATCGCTATGGAAGCAGAGGTTGGAGAAGCCACTTTATATCGCTATTTTGGTAAAAAACAAACCATTGTTTTAATGGTGGCGATGAAATTACAAGAACAGACCAATCAAGAATATTTTAATTTAAAAGAGGAAAAGACAGGATTTGATAAATTAAAAGCTTTCTATGAATCCTATTTCCGCATTTTTTCTGATCATCCTAACTATTACAACTTCATTCGTGACTTCGATGCTTATATGGCAAATGAAGGCAAAGAAGAACTTGTGGAATATGAAAATGGAATCGACGTTTATAAGAATATCTTTTTAGAAGCTTATGAATTAGGTTTAAAAGATGGAACAGTAAGACAAATTGAAGATATTGAAATGTTTTATTTCTCCACTGCTCATTCATTATTAGAACTCTGTAAAAAATTATCCATGAACAATGGACTTTTAACACAAGATAGAACAATTGAGAAAACAAAAGAAATTGAATGTCTTGTGCATATTTTCTTAAATTCGTTAAAACCCTTGTGCGTCTAACACAAGTAAAAAATAAGAAAGGGAATGTCTATTTAGACTAAGCATTCAAAAAACATTATGAAAAGATTGTCAAAAAAACAAATGTGGATCTTTGCAATCGGCCAATTAGGTTGGTCCACACTCGGTGGAATCATCTCTGCATGGTTGGTTACCTTCTTCTTACCAACTGCAGGTGATAGAGATTTAGGTGCGGTTCAATACCTAATTCCTGGTCTCATCATTGGTGGATTCCTCACCATCATCGGTCTTATTACCGCTTTGTCACGTATCTTTGATGCGGTAACAGATCCACTTATCGCTTCTTTATCTGATAGATCAAAGAATAAGAGAGGAAGAAGAATTCCTTTCATGCAAGTGGCAGCGATTCCATTTGCCGCGATTACAGTTTTATTATTCTGCGTCGATTTCGGTAAATTTGATAGCCAATATGGTTGGTTAAATATCGTCTGGGTCTCCGTCATGATCGTTTTATTCTATTTCTTCATGACAATGTATTGCACACCATACAACGCATTAATTTCTGAATTTGGTAAAAACCAAGAAGACAGAATGTTCATCTCTACAGCAATCTCATTAACATATTTTGCTGGTACATTATTAGCTTATACACCATTCGTCTTTGCAGGTTTACTTAGAGGCGCGGTTGGCTTCGCTTGGAGTTATCGTATTTGCTTCATCGTCCTCGCGGTTATCGCTTGTGTCTGTATGTTATTACCAACATTCTTATTAAATGAAAAAGAATTTGTTGATGCTAAGCCATCAAATGAAAATATGTTCAAATCTTTAACCGCTACATTTAAGAATAAAGATTTCAGAACATTCTCCTTATCCGACATTATGTACTGGGTTGGTTTAACCATGTTCCAAACCGGTTTACCATTCTTTGTCAAAGTTTCCATGGGCTTTGATGCTTCCATCGTCATGGTTTTCATGGGTGGTATGACCGTCTTATCAGCCTGCTTCTATCCATTCGTTACTAAACTCGTTAAGAAGTTTGGTAAAAAGAAACTCGTTATCGCTGGTTTCTTAGGTTTAGCTATTTGCTACGCAATCGCCGCTGTTTCCTCCATTCCTGGTTTACTTCCAGATGAAGGCAACGCCAACTGGTTATCATGGGTCTTCGGTGGCTTAGTCATGGTCATCTCCGCTCTCCCAATGGCCCTTCTTGGTATCATTCCTCAATCCATCGTCGCTGATGTTGCGGAAGCTGAAGCCAAAACAACTGGTGAAAATAGAGAAGGTATGTTCTTTGCCGCTCGTACATTCGCCATGAAATTCGGTCAATCCTTAGCTATGTTATTATTCACCTCCATCGCTTTAATCGGTGGTATCTTAATCGACAGTGAAGGTAACGTCACCACTGACGCTGCTCAAGCTAGTGAAATTTACCCAGCCAAAATTGGTATGGTCATTGTCGCGATTGTCGCTGTTGTCTTCTGCGTTTTAGGCGCTGTTATCTTAATGTTCTATCGCGAAAAGAAAGTCATGAAGACAATTGCTAAGAAAGAAGACAAAGAATTCTTCCAAGACGAAGACAAAGAAGAACAAAAATAGGTTTTAAAATATGCGCGTTTATTATTTAAAAAACGGTAAAAAGAAAAAGGCGGAATATACCAATAAGGATATTGTTTTGGCCACTACAATGGTGGATAATCGCACCACTGTTGTATTAAAAGCAAAGGCGGATATTTCCCTTTTAAAAGCGGAGGAAATCATTCCTTTCCATGTCAACTATGGAGATTTGTATTTCTTAAATGGTTATCAATCTTGGACTGATACCAAAGAATTCAAACTCAATAAGAGACTAAGAAACATTAAAAAGAGTCCTCACATCATTACTAGAAAATTTGCGATGGATAAATATGGAGATTCCTCTTTCTATAAGTATTCCATCAAAAAGAGTCATGGTTATGACATCTTTTATAGCAAGGGTGAACACGAATCCTTTATCTATAATCTAAATTATCAAACCGCATATTTAATCGTTGAATTAATCAAAGATAGACGTAATATTCACTTATTATCCGACGTAAAAGGTTTAAAACTGAAAGCCGGAGAAGAAGCCACTATTTTTGATTATCGTTTATTCTACAGTTATCAAGAAGGTTTAGAAACCTTTGAAAAAGACTTCCCGAAAAAGGATATTGAAAAATTATTCGGATATACCTCTTGGTATAACTATTATCAAAATATTAATGAAGAAATTATCCTTAGAGATTTAGAAGCATTAGACAAGCGTTTTAATGTTTTCCAAATCGATGATGGATATGAAACATTTGTCGGTGATTGGCTTAATGTTGACGGCAATAAATTCCCACATGGATTAAAACCAATTGTCGATAAAATACATGAAAAGGGCTTTAAAGCGGGTATTTGGCTCGCTCCATTCGCCGCGGAAACAAAGAGTAAACTATTCCTTGATCATCCTGATTGGATTAAAAAGGATAAGAAGGGTAGATTTGTTAAAGCGGGTGGCAACTGGAGCGGTTTCTACGCCTTAGATTTAGACAATGAAGAGGCAGTAAACTATATTAAAACCTGCTTAAATCATTATATGGACCTCGGTTTTGACTTCTTTAAATTAGACTTCCTTTATGCATCTGCATTAGAGATGTATGACGGGAAGACAAGATGTCAAAAGCAAAATGAAGCCTATCAATTATTAAGAGGTATTTTAAAAGACAAACTCATTTTAGGATGTGGTGCGAATATTATTAATTCCTATAACCACTTCGACTATTTAAGAGTGGGTCCCGATGTCTCTTTATCCTTTGATGATGTCTTCTATATGCGTTTATTCCATCGTGAAAGAGTGTCCACAAAAGTGACGTTGCAAAATACGATATATCGTTCTTTATTCAATCAAAGACTGTTTGCTAATGATCCTGATGTCTTCTTATTAAGAGATGACAATATTTCCTTATCATTCTCTCAAAGAGTAGCGTTAACTAAGATTAATGCCTTATTTGGTTCAATGTTAATGACTAGCGATGATATTGCTACTTACGATGAAAAGAAAAAGAGAGTTTTAGATGAGGCATTAGATTTATTTAAAAACGCCAAGGTGATTGGTTTTGAAAGAAAAGGCAATTATATCGATATCCACTATTTATATAAAAATGTAAAACACCTATTGGTTTACAATACGGAAAAAGGAGTGTTTAGCAATGAATGATAAAACATCTGTAATTTTTAATAACCCAATTGATAAGGGTACAGTTAAAAAAGCCATTAAATCTAAGAAAGGTTACATTAAAAAGTTTGGTGATGATTACAAAAAGGATTACAAAATCAACTTCAAGCCAATTGATACCTTAGATTTCATTGGTGCGGAAAACATTGTTTTTGGTCAAGAGAATCAAAAGTTTGAAGATAATGCTTTAATCGTCGGTAATATCCGTATGGGATTTGGTCATTATCGTATTTCTATCGCGATGGCAAGCGCGGCAAGAGCGTTAGGCTATAAACCTTATTGGTTAGACTTAGCGAGCTTTGATGCGACTGGTTCTAAGATGATTAGAAAACAAAACGATATGTACTCAACAGCGTCTCGTATTTCTCAAAAGAATGTTTTATTCAACAAACTCCTTTGGGAACCTCTTAACTCCGAAGGTTTTAAAAAGATTACATATAACGCAAAAGATCAAAAGAATAGCGAATTATTAGTTCCTATCTTTAAGAATATTGATAAAGATATTCCTTATATCGCTACACACGTCTGGCCAAGCCAAGGCGCAATTCACGCGGGAATGACACATGTTGTTAACGCGATTCCAGATAACTGGCCAATGGGTTTACACCTTTCTGAAGGTGCGATTCATGCTGTTCAAACACCATTTGCTTACTTTGGCTATAAGACCTTAAATGGCTTCAACAAAAAACCATTAAATGGTATGCCGGAAGAATCATTAAAGATGGTTGGTTGTTTCATTGATCACGAATTATTAGTGGATCTTGAAAACGATAACAAACGTCGTAAAGAAAGAATTAAAAATGGCAAACCACTAAGAATTTTAATGACAGTTGGTGGCGCAGGTGCGGGCTTTAATATGTTCCTCACCATGGTTAAACATCTCATTCCTTATGTAAAAGAAAATAAAGTCGCTTTATTCATTAACTTTGGTGACCATGTTGATGTTTATCACAAAATGGTGAAGAAGTTAAAAGATATTAAGACAGTTAACTATTTCAATCAATATCAAGATTTAAAGAAATTCGCTAATGATATCAAAGAAGGCGATTGTAAGGGAATTTACGCGATTTACAACAAAGATATCTTTGAAGCGGTTTATTCCACTAACTTATTAATGCCTGTCTCTGATTTATTAGTTACTAAACCTAGTGAATTAGCATATTATCCAATTCCAAAACTATTCATGAGACATATTGGTGGTCATGAAGTTTATGGTGCGATTAATGGTAGAGAATGTGGTGATTCCACTCCTGAATGTCCAACCAAGAAAGAAGTTAAAGCTATGCTTGACTTAGTCATTAAGGATAAAGAATTAATACCACATTTATGTGATCAAATTGATAAATTGAAGAAAGATGGTCACTATAACGGTGCCTATGAGTGTGTTAAACTTGCTGTAGGAAAGAAGTAATGAATTTAGAACAAGAATTCTATAACGTTTTCAAATCGGCACCCACATTATCATATAAAGCACCAGCGAGAATTAATCTCATTGGTGAACATATTGATTATAATGGCGGAAGGGTTTTGCCCTGCGCCATTTCTTCATATATACGCGCATTTGTCAGTAAAAGAGATGATGACATTATCAGTGCCCATTCCTTAAACATCCGCACTACCCATTCAATTCATCTCAGTCAAATACAATATGATAAAGAAAATGATTGGTGCAATTATGTTTTCGGTATCTTTTATGTTTTAAGACAGATGGGATATTCCATTCCTCATGGTCTTAATATCTTAATTAATTCTGAGATACCAGTAGGAAGTGGATTATCTTCCTCTGCTGCTTTATTAGTCCTTATTTGTTATATCGCTAACGACATCTATGATTTAAAGATTAATTTAAAGAATATCGCTAAAATCGCCGTGAAATGTGAAAACGAGTTCTGCGGATTAAAGTGTGGAATTATGGATGAAGCCGCAATTGCATTAGGATTAAGAAATAAATGTTTGTTGCTTGATTGTTCTAAATTTGAATATGAATACATTGATTTAGATTTAGGCAAATACGCTTTTGTTGTTTTAAAAACAAATAAACCACGCGCTTTAGTAGAATCCAAATATAACAAACGCGTGGAAGAATGCGAAAAGGGTTTAGCCATTTTAAAAGAACACTATCAGATAGATAATCTCTGCCAGTTAAATGTAGAAGAATTAGATAACGTTAGAAAGCTAATTAAAGATGACATTATTTATAAACGAGTAAAGCATGTTATTAGTGAAAACGATAGAGTTTATGAATTTGTGAGAGCGTTAAATAAGCGCGATATGCATATGTTATCTACATTATTAGATGCATCTCACCAATCTTTAAAAGAAGATTATGAGGTAACTGGAATCCACTTAGATACAATTGTGGATGCGGCGAAAGCTGCGGGTGCTTTAGGTGCGAGAATGACGGGCGCTGGATTCGGTGGCTGTGCGATTGCCTTAATTGATCGATCAACATTTATAGAGTTCAAAGAAAAAGTTGAAGAATACTACTTCCAGAAACTAAATATCATGCCTGAGGTATTCAGTATCGATATTGTCGATGGACCTAGTCACGAATATGACTTTTAATAGCGTGGTAAAAACACGCTTTTTTATTAGCAATATATTTATATTGTGATAGAATACTTTCTAGCGGAGTTCGGCCTCTAAATCCTTCGCTTAACAAATTAAAACCAAGGAGAAATTTTAAATGAACAATTCTAATTCTCAATCCTCCCTTTTGGGTTGGATCAAAAAAGAATGGAAGATTACGATATTACTACTTCGTTCGATTCCATCCGTTGCGGTGGCGCTTTTTGTTGTTAGCGTCATCACGATGAACTTATTAGCTAATAAAACAATATTAGACACTGAATATGTCGCGATTGATGGGGGAATACTTGTTTCCTGGTTATCTTTCTTAACAATGGACACAGTGACCAAACATTATGGACCTAAAGCATCCACGAGAATGTCGATTTTCGCCATCTGTGTGAACTTATTAACGTGTCTCATCTTTTATATCGTTTCCATTATTCCAACGCCTAATACAGACTATTCTAAGTTTAATGAGATAATCGGTGGCACTTGGTTTATTCTTCTTAGCAGTACGATTGCTTTTATTTGTAGTGCGATTATCAATAACTTCTTAAATTATGGCATTGGTAAGTTATTCAAAAAGAATCCCGATGGTCGTTTAGCCTTTATTACCAGAAGTTATATTTCCACCTTTATCGCTCAATTCATGGATAACCTTATCTTTGCTATCTTAACCTTTATGGTTTTCGCTCCTATTTTCTGGGATGGTTATTCTTGGACATTTATTCAGTGCTTAACTTGTTCCTTAATTGGCGCGGCTTTAGAATTATTAATGGAAATTATCTTTTCCCCAATTGGTTATCATATTTCCAAAAACTGGAAAAAGAACAAAATTGGCGAATCATATTTTGAATATATAAATAGCATTGGAGGAAGGTTATGAGAGTTTTAATTAGTGGAACCAGTAGAGGTATTGGTTTAGAATGCGCGAAAAAGTTTTTAAAAGAGGGCCACGAAGTGTTTGGTATTGATTTACTTCCATCCTCAATTAGTGATGACCACTACCATCATTATGTTTGCGATATTAAAGATAAAGACTCTTTACCAGAAATCAAAGATATCGAAATACTCTTTAATAACGCAGGCATGCAAAATAGCAAAGACGATATTGAAAATAACTTAAAAGGTTCCATCAATGTCACGGAAAAATACGCTTTCCAAGAAAAGATTAAATCTGTTTTGTTCAATGCATCTGCCTCTGCGAATAGCGGCTTTGAATTTCCTGAATACGTTGCCTCAAAAGCGGGCTTAATTGGCTATATGAAAAATGTCGCCTCCCGTTTAACGGTTTATCAAGCGACATGCAATTCTATTTCTTTAGGTGGTGTTTTAACTGAATCTAATAAAGATCTAATTGAAAACGATGATTATTGGGAAGATATAATGGAAGTCACTCCATTAAAGAAGTGGATGAGTGAAGAAGAAGTAAGTGAATGGGTTTATTTCCTTACTGTTATTAATAAATCAGCGTCCGGGATTGATATCCTTATTGATAATGGGGAATATCAATTAAATAATACTTTTGTGTGGCCAAATTATAAATCAAAGTAATTTTAGGTGCGAATATATAAACCGAGGGCAAAAAAGAAATAAACCGTCTTGAGACTTTTTACACCGGAATAGTACTAATAGGGGAAAATGTGTTAAACAAACATTTTCATCCGACATTTTCATTTGAAATGAATTTTAAAAAACATTAAGATGCTACAACTATATTTGTTTTATGAAACTATATATGTCACTTCTTCCAATTGTAAGGAGTTTTTTTAAATTCTTTTAGTAATACATCCATATCGCAATTGAAGTCGTTGTTAGTTTCTCGGCATCGTTTAACTAATTCATTTAAAAGTTTTCTACTGATCGTTTCGACATCATATACAAACCAAAAAGATGAGTTTTGCCATTTTTATCTTTAATTGCCAAATATGGGTGTCTTATAAATTTGAAATTTATAAATTCATATCTGCCACCTCTTGGAATATATAGAAGTACTATATTAATATCCACTATTTCGGCATATTCAACCGATTCAGGTAGTTGCGTTTTTGGTCTAATAAAACTTTTATCACCACGATTAGAAATACAATTTGGTCCAAGTTGATTGTATTCAGAAAATAAAGAAATTTCTTGGAACAATACTGATGGCAAGACTATTGCACTTAAGATAATTCCAACAATACAACGCATATTATATTCGCCATTTGGGTTTTTTACTAAATACACAGTTGCGTAAACTGAAAAGGCAATTACCAAAACAAACGTGATTAGCATGAGAAAATGTAAAAAAATTGCTTCATAGTTTGTTCTAAAGTATTTTTTAGTTTTCATAGATTAAAAGCATGAAATAATACATATATGTTTGCTATTCGGGCATAATTAACTATTTTTTGTTATCGCTTTTTGATTCATCAATTCAAGAATTATGCCCGCAATTTTCCTAGTTATTTTTCTATAAGAGAATCTAAGTGGAAAATTAAAGGCTGTCGAATAAAAAACCGTGCGCTTAGTTTCGTTATACAAAACAAAAACTACGTTTTCGCCAAGATCTCTTTCATAATACAAATCTTTTTTGTCAAATTGCTCATGAGTTGGTGCAATCACAATAATAAGATAATTGGAATTAAATGGGTAACTTTTTCCATCATGTCCAATATCGTCAAGAATTTTAGGAAAACTGTCAGCAAAAACAATTCTATTTACAAATAAAATATATTTGCATCCTTCGATCCAATAATATTTGTTTAATCTAGAAATGTACTTTGTTGGATCAATATCAAGTGCAGCCAAAAGTGGCTTTTTAATATTAATCATTTAGCCACCTCCACAGCCATTCTAACTTTTGATTGTCTTTTTGTTGTTCTAAAAAATCAAGAAATGATTCAAACGAAAAGTTTAAAAGGCCTGGCAAACCAGACATAGATGCAGCATCAATTTCTAAATGCACTATTTCATTCATGAGAAAAATATAACACAATTACATAGTAATTTAAACGTTAACTACACGATAACAAACAATTAATTGCCCAATATTGCAGAGTCACTCAAGAAGTCGTTTTTACTAGCTTCTTGGAAGAGATTTAATAAATCAGAGATGGTGAGTTTCTTCTTTTCTTCGCCGCTTATGTCTATAACCACTTTCCCTTTGCTCATCATGATAAGGCGATTCCCATATCTGATTGCGTCTTTCATGTTGTGGGTAATCATAACGGTGGTTAAACCATTTCTTTTGACGATATCTTCGGTAATTTGCAATACCTTTTCTGCAGTCTTAGGATCTAAAGCAGCGGTGTGTTCATCTAAGAGAAGGATTTGTTTAGTTAAATCGTATTCTCTTATTTTTTTATCCATTGCATCAAAAGCTTCTTTAATCTTTTGATTTTTCTCTTCTTTAGAAATATCTAATTGTTTCATTTCTTGTTTTTTGGCTTTA
>JAILGI010000002.1 GCA_024696885.1 Bacilli bacterium | reverse complement strand
ACTGATTCAGGTGGTTTCCAAGTCTTTTCCCTTGCGGAAAACCGCAAAATCACTGAAGAAGGCGTACAATTTAAAAACCATTTAAATGGCGATAAGTTATTCTTTTCTCCTGAAGTATCAATCGAGATTCAAGAAAAATTAGGCGCGGACATCATTATGTCTTTTGATGAATGTATTCCTTGGCCAACCACATATGATTACGCGAAAAAGTCCACTGAAAGAACTTTAAGATGGGCCAAAAGAGGCAAGGATGCTCATAAAAGAGAAGATCAAGCATTATTCGGTATAGTGCAAGGTAGTGATTATGAAGATTTGCGTAAAATGTGCGCGGAAGAATTAGTTAAAATGGATTTCCCAGGCTATTCCATCGGTGGTACATCCATAGGTGAACCAAAAGAAAAATGCTTTGAAATGATTGAACAATCGGTGAAATATCTCCCTGAAGATAAACCAAGGTATTTAATGGGTGTTGGCTCAATTGATTATTTATTAGGTGGTATCGCTCGCGGAGTGGATATGTTTGACTGCGTATTACCAACTCGTATTGCTAGACATGGCACATTGATGACTAATACCGGTAGAGTAAACATTAAAAATGAGAAATATAAAGAAGATTTCACTCCTTTAGACGCTAATTGTGATTGCTATTGCTGCAAAAACTACACAAAAGCATATTTAAGACATTTATATGTCTGTGATGAAACATTTGGAAAGAGATTACTCTCTATTCATAATATTCGCTTCCTTATCCATTTAATGGAGGGAGCAAGAAAAGCCATTCAAGAAGATCGTTTTGGTGACTTTATGAAATTACAAATAGAGGCATTTGGTAACGAAAGAGGCTTCTAATTAATATGAATATTAATTTATTTGATTTTTATCTCCCAGAAGAGCTAATTGCCCAAAAACCTAGTGATAAACGCGATCATTCAAGATTACTCGCAATTAACTATGGTAATAAGACATTTGAAGACAAACACTTCTATGACATCATTGATTATTTAAAACCCGGTGATGTTTTAGTGAGAAATAATACTAAAGTTATCCCGGCTAGATTATTAGGCGTTAAAGAGAAAACGGGAGCGCATTGCGAGCTCCTTCTTTTAAGGCAACTAGAAGGTGATACATGGGAATGCTTAACTAGACCCGCTAAATCATTGAAAGTTGGAGCACGCGTCGATTTCGGTGATGGAAAGCTTATTGCAGAAGTCTTAGAAGAAAAAGACGAAGGAATTCGTATAGTTAAGATGTATTATGAAGGCATTTTCCTTGAGGTTTTAGATCAATTGGGAAAGATGCCTTTGCCACCTTATATCGCTAAGCAACTATGTTCTAACGATAGATATCAAACAGTTTACGCAAAGTATGAAGGATCTGCTGCCGCACCAACTGCAGGATTTCATTTCACCCCTGAATTATTCGAAAAAATAAAAGAAAAGGGCATAGAAGTAATCGACATTACATTGCACATTGGTTTAGGTACATTTAGACCAGTAAAGGTGGAAGACACAAAAGACCACGTTATGCATAGTGAAATGTATGAAATAAGCGAGGAAGCCGCTAATAAACTCAATGAAGCAAAGAAAAATCATAGACGAATTATTGCTATTGGAACCACTTCCGTTAGAACATTAGAAGCAAACTACACAAAATATGGTTGTTTCCAACCTACAAAAGAATTTACTAATATATTTATCGAACCAGGTTATCAATTTAAAGTAGTGGAAGCTCTTATCACAAACTTCCATTTACCTAAGTCCACCCTCATCATGTTGGTGTCAGCCTTCATGGATCGTGAATTTACATTAGAAGTCTATAAACACGCTGTGGAAGAGAAGTACCGATTCTTCTCATTTGGTGATTCAATGTTTATCTATGGAAAATAAAGTAAATTACCAGAAAGAACTGGAAAAGACACTACAAAAAATTAAGGAATCAGGAACTAAGCCAACTCTTTTGTTGCACGCTTGTTGCGGTCCTTGTTTTACTTTGCCACACGAAGAAATTAAGGATTATTTCAAAATTACCGTAATTTACAACAACTCAAACATCTATCCAGAAGAAGAGTATTGTCGTCGTTTGAACGAACTAAAGAAGTACCTCAAGGAAATATCAGCAGATATCGAAGTGATTGAATTTCCATACGATAATTTAAACTACAACAAAGATTTAGAACCATACGCTGATATGCCTGAAGGAATGGAGAGATGCCGCATCTGTTTTCAAAAAAGACTGGGGTTTGGATATAGTTATGCTGAAGAACACGGCTTTGATTATTTCGGAACAGTCATGACTATCAGCCGTTATAAGAATTCGCAAGTTATAAACCAAATTGGATATGAGCTTGAGAAGCAACACAAGCACACAAAATGGTTGCCCGCTGACTTCAAGAAGAATGATGGGTATAACAAATCACTGAAGATCGTGAGAGAACACGAGATGTATTTCCAAGAGTATTGTGGTTGTAAGTACTCCTACCAAAAGATGAAAGAGAAGCATGGTGAATAAGCCATGTTTTTTCGTATTTTTTTCGCAAAAATTTTCAAAAATTGACCATAAAAAATCAGTTTTTAACTCTATATTTCGGCATTTTTGCCCTCTTTTTGCTTAGTTAAAAAGTGCCTTGATACCGAGTTAAATCTATAAATAATTAAATATTTAAAAAAAAATTGACACACACACGTATATAAGGGTATGATTTGGACGTTGACTGCTCGCGTTGACGTGCGAGGTTGCTGATACACCCACAGGCGTTGTCATGAAGGTGTAATCAGGGAATTCGCATTGAGCTAGTAAAAGTCAAAGCCTGAAAAGTGATAGGAGGAAATTCAATTCATGGCAAGAGCTACCAAAATCAGGGTTCGCATTCAAGCATATGATCACGTCAACTTAGATGTTGCCGCTGAAAAGATTGTTAGTGCTGCGAAAAAGTCTGGGGCTACCGTTGTGGGTCCTATTCCGCTACCCACGGAAAAACAAGTTTATACGATTTTGAGAGCTGTTCACAAATATAAGGATTCCCGTGAACAATTCGAAATCAGAACACACAAACGTATTATCGATATTACCAATTCTACAAAGGAAACCGTTGATGCATTAAAGAACATCGATCTCCCAGCTGGCGTTAATATCGAAGTCAAAGCATAAGGAGGTAAGACGAAATGAAAGCAATTTTAGGTCGTAAAATGGGCATGACAGAAGTCTTCGCTGAAGATGGCACCATGTATCCAGTTTCAGTCGTTGAAGTCTTACCAAACGTTGTCACACAAGTTAAGACAGTCGAAAAAGACGGTTATGTGGCAGTCCAAGTTGGTTATGAAGAAAAGAAAGAAAGCCGCGCCAACAAAGCCGAATTAGGCATTGCTAAGAAAGCCGGCACAGTTCCACACCAAGTCAGCAAAGAATTACGCGGTGATGAAATGGCCAACTACAAATTAGGTGACCTCATTAAAGCAGATCTCTTCAAGAAAGGTGATATCGTCGATGTCATCGGTACAGGAAAAGGTCACGGCTTCAGTGGCGTTATCAAGAGATGGAATCAAACAATCGGTCCAAAAGGCCATGGTTCCGGTTATCACAGAGGTCAAGGTACCTTCGCTAACAACGGTCGTTACAACCACGGTGTTATGCCAGGCAAACATATGTCCGGTCACTGGGGCAATGAATCCGTTACCATCCTCAATGTTCAAGTTGTCGATGTGAATGTCGAAAAAGGTTACATCTTAATTAAAGGTGGTATCCCAGGTGCCAAGAAATCCATCGTTACAATCCGTAGCGCTGTGAAAGATGTCAAAAATGTGAAAGCGGTTAAAGACTTAATCAACCGCGCTCCAGTTGCTGCTCCAGTGGAAGAAGTTCCAGCTGAAGAAGCAAAAGCTGAATAAGAACAGAAAGGAGAACGATAGTTATGGCAGAGAAAAAATTAAACCTCAAAGTCCTTAACATGAAAGGCGAAGAAGTTTCCAAATTAAGCGTAAGCGCCTCCGTGTTCGGAATTGAACCTCATAACCAAGTAATGTTCGACGCTGTTCAAGTTGAGCAAAACAATGCTCGCCAAGCGACTGCAAAAACAAAAGTGCGTCACGAAGTGAGTGGCGGTGGTAAAAAGCCATTCCGTCAAAAAGGTACCGGCCGTGCACGTGCAGGTACAACCCGTTCACCAGTTTGGGTTGGTGGTGGTACAGTCTTCGGTCCAGATGGAAGACAAAACTACAAGATTTCCCAAAATAAGAAAGAACACGCTCTCGCAGTTAGATCCGCGCTTAGCTTAAAAGCCAAAGAAGGATTAGTTGTCGTTGATGAAATTAAATTTGAAAGCAGAAAGACAAAAGACTTCGTCGCAATGTTAGATGCTCTCAAAGTCGGACCAAAAACATTGGTCGTCGTCAAAGAATTCGATGAAAACCTCGTGTACACCTGCAGAAACGTTGGTTACGCTAGAGTGGTCACCGATGATAACCTCAGTGTCTTCGACTTATTAAACGTTGACACCTTAGTTATGAGCGTTGAAGCAATTAAAGCAGTAGAGGAGGCATTAAAGTAATATGGCAGCCAAGAAAAAAGCTGAAGTCGCAAAGACAAGCTTCCCAAAAGCTACTGAAAGAGATTACGAAGTTATCGTTAAGCCAGTCATCACTGAAAAGAGTATGGCCTTAATGCAAAACGAAAACAAAGTGACTCTTAAAGTTCTCGATTCTGCGAACAAGACAGAAGTGAAATTAGCCTTTGAAAGAATTTTCCAAGTCAAAGTCACAGACGTCAAGATCAGCAACGTGAGAACCAAAGTTACAACCAGAGGCACCCGTTATACAGGTAAGATCTCCGGTTACAAGAAGGCAATTGTCACTATCGCAGAAGGCGAAGCAATTGACCTATTCAAAGAATAGTTAAAGTTCGAACTATTCAATTATAGGAGGAAAAAGTAATGTCAATTAGAACTTACAAACCTACGTCTCCAAGCCGTAGAGCCATGACCAACTCGACATTCAGTGAAATCACTACCAACACTCCTGAGAAAAGCTTATTAGTCAGTTTATCCAAATCTGGCGGTCGTAATAACCAAGGTAAAATTACCTGCCGCCACATTGGTGGAGGTCACAAACGCAAATACCGCGTTATTGACTTCAAACGTAATAAAGACGATATCCCAGCGGTCGTGAAAACAATCGAGTATGATCCAAATCGTAACGCAAACATTTGTTTAGTCAGTTACGCCGATGGTGAAAAGAGATACATTCTCGCACCAAAGGATATCAAAGTCGGATACAAAATCGTCTCTGGTGTTGCCGTGGATGTTATGCCAGGTAACGCTATGTGCTTAAAGAGTATCCCAGAAGGTACATTCATTCATAACGTTGAATTAGAACCAGGAAAAGGCGGTCAACTCTGCCGTGCTGCTGGTACAGCAGCCCAAGTCCTTGGCTCTGAAGGAAAATACGTGTTAGTCAGACTCGCTTCTGGTGAAGTGAGAAAGATTCTCGGCAACTGCCGCGCCACAATCGGCTTTGTCGGAAACGAAGACTGGAACCTTATCAATGATGGTAAGGCCGGTAAAACAAGATGGTTAGGTGTTAGACCAACAGTCCGTGGTTCAGTTATGAACCCAGTTGATCACCCACACGGTGGTGGTGAAGGTAAATGTCCTGTCGGACGTGATGCACCACGTACACCTTGGGGCAAACGCGCTCTCGGTGTGAAGACACGTAACCAAAAGAAAGCGTCTGGTAAATTAATCGTCCGTAGACGCAACGGAAAATAATCGCAAAAGGAGGAAATGAATTATGTCAAGAAGTTTGAAAAAAGGCCCATTCGTTGATGCATCATTAATGAAGAAAGTCGAAGCTTTAAACGCAGCGAACAAAAAAGAGATCATCAAAACATGGTCCCGTCGTTCCATGATCTGTCCATCATTCGTTGGCCACACCTTCGCGGTTTATAACGGAAAAGAACATATCTCTGTTTATGTTACAGAAGATATGGTTGGACACAAACTCGGTGAATTCTCCCCAACAAGAAAATTCACTGGTCACACAGGCCACACTGCTGAAGATAAAGCAGCGCACGCCGGTAAATAGGAGGTAATCACATGGCAGAAGAAAAGAAAACAGCTACCAAGAGAACCAAAAAAGTAGTTGAAGAAGCTCCAGTCGTTGAAGAAGCTCCTAAAGCCAAAAAAGCCACAGCGAAGAAAGCGGAAAAGAAGGTTGAAGCTCCTAAAAAGCCAATGCCAACTGAAGCAAGAGCCATCGCTAAAAACGTCAGAGTCACTCCACGTAAAGCTAGATTAGTTATTAATTTAGTAAGAGGAAAAGACGTGAAAGAAGCATTAGGCATCTTAGCCAACGTCAATAAAGCCGCTTCCGTACCAGTTGCGAAATTAATTAAATCCGCAGCCGCAAACGCTACAAACAACTTCGGTATGGATGAAGACAAATTATATGTCGCTACCATCTATGCCAATGACGGCTTAAGAATGAAAAGATATATGCCAAGAGCGAAAGGTTCCGCTTCAGGCTTAGTTAAAAGAAATTCCCACCTCACAGTGGTGGTGAAAATGAGATAGGAGGAAGAATCACACATGGGTCAAAAAGTAAGTCCAGTTGGAATGCGTGTTGGCATCAACAAGGATTGGAATTCTCGTTGGTTTGCTGATGATAAAGAATTCCATGTCTTCCTTAACGAAGATATCAAAATTCGTCAATATCTCGAAAAGAACCTTAAAGAAGCAATGCTCTCTCACGTCGTTATTGAAAGATTCAAACAAAACAACAAATGCGTCGTCTCCATTCATGTTGCTCGTCCAGGTGTTGTCATTGGTCAAGACGGAAAGAACATTAACAAAATTAAAGAAGATTTAGCAAAATTAGCAAAAGGCTGGGATGTCAGAATCGATGTTCAAGAAGTTAAAAATCCTGACTTAGATGCGACAATCGTTGCTTGGACAATTGCCAAACAATTAGAAGAAAGAGCCAGCTTTAGAAGCGTGCAAAAGAAGGCTATTCAAAGAGTTCGTAAAGCTGGTGCTAAAGGTATCAGAACAGTCGTCTCTGGCCGTCTTGGTGGAACGGATATTGCCCGTAGCGAAGGTTATAAAGAAGGTGTTATCCCTCTTCATACACTCCGTAGCGATATCGACTATGCCAAAACCGAAGCCGCTACACAATATGGCCGCTTAGGTGTCAAAGTTTGGATCTGTCGTGGTGAAATTCGCCCTGAACTTCAAAAGAAATCTTCTGAAGAGAAAGGAGAATAATCATGTTACAACCAAAAAGAGTGAAATACAGACGTCCACATATCATTAAATATGAAGGACACTGCAAAGGTGGTTCCACCGTTGCATTCGGTGAATTCGGTCTTGAAGCTTTAGAAGGCGCTTGGATTACCGCTCGCCAAATCGAAGCCGCTCGTATCGTTATCGCCCGTTACACTAAAAAAGGTGGTAAGGTCATTATTCGTATCTTCCCACACTTAGCAAAAACCAAGAAACCTGCTGAAGTCCGTATGGGTTCCGGTAAAGGTTCACCAGAAGAATGGGTTGCAGTCGTAAGAAAAGGCGCCATCATGTTCGAAGTTACAGGTATTTCTGAAGCTGATGCACGTGAAGCCCTCCACTTAGCAAGCTACAAGCTCCCAATCAAATGCAAAGTTGTCAAGAAAGGTGAGGAATAATCGTTATGAAGATTAATGAAGTACGTGAATTATCCACAGCGGAATTAAAAGAAAAATTATACTCACTCAAAGAACAACTCTTTGAACTCCGCAGAAAGAAAGCTGTTGGAGCCCTCGAAAGAGGCGAAGATGTCATCGGTGTGAGAAAAGACATCGCTAGAGTTAACTTAGTTCTCCGTGAACGTGAGTTAGCTGATAAAGAATAAGGAGGAAATTGTCTATGGAAAGAAAAGTTACAGCTCGTAGAACCGTTCAAGGTGTTGTTGTTTCTGATAAAAACGATAAGACAATTGTCGTCCTTGTTGAAACACACCGCAGACACGCCAAATATGGCAAACGTGTCAAATACGGTAAAAAATTCTATGCTCATGATGAATTAAACGAAGCCAAAGTCGGCGATACAGTTACCATTATGGAAACCCGTAAGCTCTCTGCTTCTAAGAGATTCAGATTAGTGAGTATCGACCAAAAAGCGGAAATCAGCGTTAAAGAAGCTGAAGCTGAATTAAAAGCTGAAGAAGAAGCTGAAATCGCCGCAGTTGAGGAGGAAAGCAAATAATGATCCAAAAGGAAACCAACCTCGTTGTCGCTGACAATAGTGGAGCTCGTTCCGTTCGTGCTTTCACTCTCTATGGTGGTTCCTTCCGCAAGAGCGCCTCTATTGGAGATATCGTTCTTGCCGCAGTTAAGGATGCCATCCCAAACGGTAAAGTTAAAAAAGGTGATGTCGTGAGATGCGTCATCGTCCGTACAAAGAAAGCCATCAATAGACCAGATGGTTCTACCATCGCATTTGATGACAATGCAGTCGTTATTATTAATGATGATAACGCGCCTGTAGGCACACGTGTATTCGGCCCTGTGGCTCGTGAATTACGTGATAAAGGTGTTGAAGGATTTATGAAAATCGTTTCTTTAGCACCAGAAGTGTTATAAGGAGGACTAAATAACTATGAATCTTAAAAAAGGTGACAAAGTTATCGTTATCGCTGGCCATGATAAAGGCAAATCTGGCGTTATCCAAAAAGTGATCCCAGAAAGCAATCGCGTCGTCGTCGAAAACGTCAACGTCCGCAAAAAACACCAAAAACCAACCCAAGCTAACCCAGAAGGTTCCATCGTTGAAGTCTATGCTCCAATCGATGCCTCTAACGTGATGCTTGAAGACCCAAAAACCAAAAAACCAGTTCGTATTGGTCACAAGGTTGTTAAGGGTAAAAAAGTGAGAGTTACAGTGGGCAAAAACGCCTCTGGCTCCACATTATAAGGAGGAATGAATCATGGCAGAAGAAAAGAAAACAGCTACCAAAAAGGCTCCCGCCAAAAAAGAAGTAGTTGCCGAAGCTCCAGTCGTTGAAGAAGCTCCTAAAGCCGCGAAGAAACCAGCCAAGAAAGCTGGCGCGGGCAACAAAAAAGCCGCGATTGTTAACCGCTTACAAACCAAATATGAAACTGAAGTCAGAAAAGCTTTATTAGAAAAGTATGGCTACAGCTCCACAATGGAAATTCCAGGCCTTAACAAAATCGTTATCAATATCGGTGTCGGTGATGCCACTCAAGATAGCAAACGCTTAGAAGAAGCTGTCTCCGAATTAGCCACCATTACCGGTCAAAAACCAGTTATTACAAAAGCCAAAAAGTCCATCGCTACCTTCAAGGTTCGTGAAGGACAAGAAATCGGTTGTAAAGTTACATTACGTGGATTACGTATGTGGGACTTCTTAGACAAATTAGTGTCTATCGCTCTCCCACGTGTTCGTGACTTCCGTGGTGTTTCCAGAAACGCTTTCGATGGTCGTGGTAACTACACACTCGGTATCAAGGAACAATTAATCTTCCCTGAAATCGATTACGACAAAGTTGCAAAAGTTCGTGGTATGGATATTGTTATCGTTACCACAGCGAAAAAAGATGAAGAAGCGTATACCTTATTAGAATTATTAGGTATGCCATTCCATAAATAGAAAGGAGACACACAATGGCAAAGACAAGTATTAAAATTCGTCAATCTAGACCACAAAAGTACAAAGTCAGAGAATACACAAGATGTGAACGTTGTGGACGTCCCCATTCTGTTTATTCCAAATTCCATTTATGCCGTATTTGCTTAAGAGAATTAGCATACAAGGGTGAAATCCCAGGCATGAAAAAATCATCTTGGTAAAAAGGAGGATATCGATTATTTATGATGACTGATCCAATTGCGGATATGCTTACACGCATTAGAAACGCGAATCAATTAAAATATGAATCTGTTAAGATGCCAAGTTCCAAGATGAAAGTGGAAATTGCGAAAATCTTAAAAGATGAAGGCTTCATCGTTGACTACAAAGTCAAAGGTGATGTCAAAAAAGAATTAACAATTACCTTAAAATACGCTGGTGATGGCACACGCGTTATCAGCGGTTGTAAGAAAATTAGTAAACCAGGCTTACGTGTTAACGTCGGCGTGGAAAAATTACCAAGAGTTCTCAAAGGTTTAGGTATTGCAATCATTTCTACCTCTCAAGGTGTTATGACTGATGCTAAAGCGAGAACATTAGGTATCGGTGGCGAAGTTATCGCCTACGTCTGGTAGGAGGAAATAATATGTCACGTATTGGTAATAAACATATTGTTCTCCCAGCCGGAGTAACAGTGGAATTAGGCGAAGGTGTTGTTACCGTCAAAGGTCCTAAAGGCTCATTAGTGGTCCCAGTTAACAAGGGCATTGATGTCCATGTGGAAGGCACAAACGTCTCATTCACACGTCAAAATGAACAAAAACAAACCAAACAAAACCATGGTACAACCCGCGCTAACGTTCATAACGCTGTCGTCGGTGTTTCCGAAGGTTACAAGAAAGTCCTTGAAATGAGAGGTATTGGTTACAAAGCCGTCATGAAAGGTAACGATGTTGAATTATTCGCTGGCTATAGCCACACAATCATCATCAAACCTGAAGAAGGCGTGAAAATCACACTTCCAGAAGTCAAGGGCAACACTGGTGTTGTCTTAATTCAAGTCGAAGGTATCGACAAACAAAAAGTTGGTCAAACCGCTGCTCTCATTAGAGATGTCAGACGTCCAGAACCATACCTCGGTAAAGGTATCCGTTATCAAGGTGAATACGTTGCCACAAAAGAAGGCAAACGTGCTGCTAAATAATGAAAGGAGATAGATAATTATGGTTACTAAACAAAGTAAGAATGTCTCACGTGTTCGTAGACATGCCCGTGTTAGAGCGAAAGTTTCTGGCACCGCGGAAGCACCAAGATTATGTGTCTACCGTTCAAACAAAAATATCGAAGCACAATTAATCGATGATGTTAAGGGTGTTACCTTAGCTGCTTCCTCTTCTATGTCCTTAAAATTAGAAAACGGAAGCAATATCGAAGCCGCTGCTAAAGTTGGCAAAGACATCGCCGAAAAAGCTGTTGCTAAGAAAATTAAGAAAGTCGTCTTTGATAGATCTGGTTATATCTACCATGGTCGTGTCAAGGCCTTAGCCGAAGCCGCTCGTGAAGCAGGCTTAGAATTCTAATGGAGGGTCAACAGATGTTAGAAGAAGAAAAAGTTGTCGCTGAACAAGCTACAGAAGAAAAAGCTGAAGCTCCTGTTGAAGCTCCTGCAGAAGGTGAAAGACGTGAACGTCGTCCTCGTGGAGACCGTAAACCAGGTCCTCGCGGTGATAGAAAAGATAGACGTGAACGTCGTCGTGATGAACCAAAAGAATTCGAAGATAGAGTCGTCTTTATCAATAGAGTTAGTAAAACCGTTAAAGGTGGACGTCGTATGAAATTCACCGCCCTCGTCGTCATTGGCGATCGTAAAGGTAGATACGGATTTGCTCTCGGTAAAGCCGCTGAAGTCCCAGATGCTATTAAGAAAGCTAACGAAGCCGCTAAAAAGAATCTCCATAAGATTCACCTCGTCAAAGGAAATACAATTTCCCACGAAGTCGTTGGCAAATTCGGTGCCTGTTCCGTCTTATTGAAACCAGCACCTGAAGGTACTGGTGTCATCGCTGGTGGTCCAGTCCGTGCCGTCTTAGAATTAGCGGGCGTTCAAAACGTTTGCTCCAAAGTCTATGGTTCCCGCGCTCCAATTAACATTGTCCGCGCTGTCAACCAAGGATTAGAAAGCCTTAAGAGCTACAAAGAAACAAGAGCTCTTCGTAGCATTGAATAATTGTTCGATGTTCAATCGACAAAAAAATTATTAAGGGAGGTGCATTTATGAAATTGCATGAACTTCAACCAACCGAAGGTAGCCGTCAAGCCAATTGGCGTAAAGGTCGTGGTGAGGGTTCCGGAAACGGCAAAACTGCTGGCAAAGGCCATAAAGGTCAAAATGCCCGTTCAGGTGGTGGTGTCCGTTTAGGATTCGAAGGTGGTCAATTACCATTATTCAGAGCCTTACCAAAACGCGGTTTTAAGAACGTTAATCATGTCAATTATGCAGTCATTAATGTTTCTAGCTTAGAAAAATTCGAAGCCGGAACATTGGTTACTCCAGCTTTATTAATCGAAAATGGTCTCGTGACCAAGGAATATGATGGAATTAAAGTCTTAGGAAATGGAAAGCTTACCAAAGCCTTAACCGTCCAAGCCAATAAATTCTCAAAATCCGCGGAAGCTGCCATTACCGAAGCTGGTGGCAAAATTGAGGTGATCTAACAATGAAAAAATTAGTATCAATTCTCAAGAATAAGGAAATCATGAACCGTATCTTATTCACGGTTCTCATCCTCTTCGTCTTCCGTATTGGATGTCAAATCACAGTGCCAGGAGCGACATTAAATAGCGATAGCTTACAAACCTATCTCGAAAGTAATAACGCTCTTGCCCTTATGAACATCCTCGGAGGCGGAACATTACAAACCTTCTCCATCTTCGCGTTAGGCGTGTCTCCTTATATTACCGCGCAGATTATCGTTCAATTATTATCGACCGATGTCTTGCCTGCCTTAAGTGAGTTAAAACGCCAAGGCCAATATGGTCGTAAAAAGATGGAAATGGCCACTCGTTACTTAACATTAATGCTCGGTGCGGTTCAAGCGTATGGCATTATTAAGACGATGGAAACAAGTGATCTCGTATCATTTGCCGCCGGTGAAAACCCATGGCTCACATATGTGTATGTTGTCGTGGTTATGCTCGCTGGTTCCATGGTCGTTATGTGGCTCGGAGACCAAATCTCCGTTAAAGGTATTGGCAACGGTATCTCCATGATTATTTTCGCGGGTATCGTCTGCTCCTTGCCAAATCAAATCTCTACAGCGTTCCAAAGATGGATTCTTAACGCTAATCCAGGAGATGCCGCACAAATTTCCGGCGTCTTCTCCTTCCTCTTATACATCTTCTCTTTCTTACTTATTATTTCCTTCGTTACATTCGTGGAATTATCAAAGAGAAAGATTCCAGTGCAACATTCTGGCAAGAGTGGAGGACAAACACAATCCATGGCCAAAGCCAGCTTCTTACCAATTAAGATCAACTCCGCTGGTGTTATCCCTGTCATCTTTGCTAGCTCAATCATGACAGCACCTAGCATCATCGTTGCCTTCTTAGGCGGTGACGCGGAAGCTGAATGGCTCAATGTCTTCTCATCATCCAAGATGACAAATATGGGAAGTTGGAGTATGCCTTGGGGCTTGATTATCTATCTCGCCTTAACCATTACCTTCACCTTCTTCTATGCCAACTTGCAAATTAACCCTGAACAATTGGCAGAAAACTTCCAAAAGAATGGTAGTTACATTCCTGGCATTAGACCTGGTGTGGAAACCGAAAGATATGTCCGTAAGGTTCTTAACCGCGTGACATTCATCGGTGCGATGGCCTTAGCGGTTATCGCTGCCTTACCAAGCGTCTTAACTCTCACCATCTTCCAAAATTATCCAGGCTTAGCCTTAGGTGGTACTGGCTTAATTATCGTCGTTGGTGTTGCCCTTGAATTGAACTCTCAAATCGATGGCTTACTTGCTGGTAAATCATTTGATGAAGTTGTTGCCTCAGGAGGTCAAATCTAATGAAGAAGAACATTATCTTAATGGGCCCTCCAGGAGCTGGAAAAGGCACATTAGCCAAACAATTGATGTCCGCTTTCAACCTCGTTCATATCTCTACAGGTGATATGTTCCGTGAAGCTATTAAAGCCGGTACACCACTTGGAACCCTCGCTAAATCATTCATCGATAAAGGCGATTTAGTCCCTGATGAAGTTACCATTGGTATCGTCAGAGAAAGACTCGCTAAAGATGATTGTGAAAGAGGCTTCCTCCTTGATGGTTTCCCAAGAACCCTTCCTCAAGCGGAGGCGTTAAAGAAATTATCAATTGAAATTAATCGCCCAATCGACGTTGTTATCAATCTCGATTGCGATAATAACGAACTCATCCGCCGCATCAGTGGTAGAAGAGTTTGTAAAACATGTGGCGCTCCATATCACATCGTCACATTAAAACCAAAGGTAGAAGGCGTCTGCGACATTTGTGGTGGACCACTCTACCAAAGAGCGGACGACAATGAAGAAGCATTGAAAGTCCGTTTAGGACATTATGTCCAAGAAACTAAGCCGTTACTTGATTTCTATGCCAATGAAGGCTTATTAGAAACATTTGACTCCTTAGTGGGAAAAGATTTACTCTTCGATCAAGTTTCTGAATTTTTGAAAAAGTAATTATGATAATTGTCAAGTCAACAAGGGAAATAGAATTGATGAAAAAGGCCGGTGAGGTCGTCGCCAAAGTCTTTGACGAATGCGAAAAACTCATGGTTCCAGGTGTTTCCACCTATGACATCAACGCCAAAGCGGAAGAGGTGATATTCTCTAACGGATGCACCGCTCCATGCAAGGGATATTATGATTATCCTGCTGGTACATGTGTCAGTATTAACGATACATTAATTCACGGTATTCCTTCTAAAAAGATTATTCTTCATGAAGGCGATATTGTTTCCCTTGATGTCGTGGCATGTTATCAAGGCTATTGCGCAGATGCGACACGCACATTCAAAATTGGTATTACTAATGAACGCGCAAATCGCATCATCGATGTTTGCAAACAAGCATTCTTCAATGGTGTAAACCTCATTAAACCAGGTATCCACCTTGGCGATGTGCAAGAAGCCATTCAAAAAACAGTAGAGAGTAATGGGTATAACGTCGCAAGAGATTTTACTGGTCACGGTATCGGTAAAGGCATGCACGAAGACCCAAGCATTCCAAACTTTGGCAAAGCCGGTAGTGGTCCTATCCTTCAAAAAGGTATGACCATTGCCATTGAACCAATGATCTTGGAAGGTAAAAAAGATACGCGTATCCTCGGTGATGGTTGGACTGTGAAAAGCCGTGATGGTAAATTAACTTGCCATTATGAAAACACAATCGTTGTTACCGATGATGGATATGAAATCATTACTCTGAGAAATAAGGAAAAAGAAACAATATGTCCAAACAAGATATGATCGAAGTCCAGGCGGTCGTAACCGAATGCTTACCTAACACGATGTTTAAGGTTAAGCTCGAAAACGACGTCGTGATTCTGGCCACCGTTTCTGGCAAAATCCGTATGAACTACATACGCATTCTCCCAGGTGATAGAGTTACGGTAGAAATCTCGCCTTATGATTTAACACGGGGCCGCATTACATTTAGATTCAAGTAGAATCATACAGGAGGAAAAAACTTATGAAAGTCAGACCTTCAGTTAAACCAATCTGCCCAAAGTGCAAAGTGATTAAGAGAAATGGCAAAGTCATGGTCATTTGCGAAAATCCAAAGCACAAGCAGAGACAAGGTTAATAAGGAGGATATTAGAATATGGCACGTTTAGTAGGTGTAGATATTCCTAATGACAAACCAGTAAAAATCTCCCTTACCTACATCTATGGTATCGGTAGATATACCGCTGAAAACATTTGTAAAGATGCAAAAGTTGACGGCATGATTAGAGTTAAAGATTTAACCGATGAACAACTCGGTGCAATCAGAAACGAACTCAGCAAATATAAGACCGAAGGTGATCTTAGACGTGAAGTCGCATTAAACATCAAACGTTTAACCGAAATCAGCTGCTATCGCGGCATTCGTCATAAGAGAGGATTACCAGTCCGCGGTCAAAGAAGTAAGACCAACGCCAGAACACGTAAAGGTCCACGTAAGACCATTGCGAATAAGAAGATGGCGCCACAAGGTTAATGAAAGGAGTAAGTAATAGTTATGGCACAAAAAACTAATGCTCGTAAAAAGAAAATTAAACGTTCCTTTACGAAAGGCGTAGCTCACATTCACTCCACATTCAATAACACCATCGTCACAATTTGTGATGAACAAGGAAATGCCTTAACATGGTCCTCCGCTGGTGCGATGGGCTTCAAAGGCGCGAAAAAGAGTACACCATTCGCCGCTATGCAAGCTGCAGAAGCTGCTGCTAAGGCTGCTTATGAACAAGGCATCCGTCAAGTCGATGTCGATGTCAAAGGCCCAGGCCCAGGTAGAGAAGGTGCAATCCGTTCTTTAGCGGTTGCAGGATTACAAGTCCTCAGTATCGTTGATACTACCCCAATTCCACATAACGGCTGCCGCCCACCAAAACGCCCAAGAGGCTAATAGGAGGTAAGAATGATGAAAATTGCTAATCCATTTGAAAGATTTGATATCGCCCAAGCTGACTATGATGGCACTGAAAATTATGGTCGCTTTGTCATTGAACCACTCGAAAGAGGCTTCGGTTTAACACTTGGTAATGCCTTACGTAGAGTATTACTCTCCTCCTTACCAGGTGCGTCAGTTTACGCTGTTGAAGTTGAAGGCGCTCGTCATGAATTCACCGCTTTAGAAGGCGTTGAAGAAGACGTTACCTCCATTATTCTCAACTTAAAAGATTTAATTCTTCGCATTGAAGAAGGCGATGATGCCAATAAGAAACTTGAAATTAACGTTCAAGGTCCAGCAGTTGTTACCGCTAAAGACATCGTTTGCCCAACTGGTGTGGAAGTAATTAATCCTGACTTGGTATTAGCGCATCTCACTGATCGTGGAAACTTAAAGATGGTTCTCCATGCGAGAAGTGGTAGAGGTTATGTTACCGGTGAACAAAATAAAGTTCTCCATCCAAACTTATCCTTAGGCACCATTGCTACAGATAGCAACTACTCCCCAGTGAGAAAAGCCAATTATACAGTGGATAACACACGTGTTGGCCATGATTCCCATTTCGACAAATTAACAATCGAAATTTGGACCAATGGTTCCATCACCCCACAAGTCGCACTTGCTGAAAGTGCAAACTTACTCATCAAACACTTCGAAAAATTCTTAAATGTCGCGGAAATTACCCGTGATATCAATATCGAAAAAGATGTTGTCACCGTCGAAGAAAACAAATACGAAAACTTCGCTATTGAAGAACTCGATCTCTCCTGCCGTAGTTATAACTGCTTAAAGAGAGCCAACATCCAAACCGTTCTTGAATTAACAGAAAAATCTGAAGAAGATATGATGAAAGTTAAGAATTTAGGTAAGAAATCCCTTAAAGAAATTAAGGAAAAACTTGCCGCATACGGATTATCCTTTAAGGATTTTGAATAAGGAGGCTAGAATTTATGCCAGCACAAGGTCGTAGAAATGTACATGGTAAAACCGGCGTAAGATTTAAGGCCGCTTATACCAAAAGTAAATATGAAAACATGCTCCGCAATGTCGTTACAGATTTAATTCTCCACGGCACTGTCAAAGTCACCGAAGCAACCGCTCGTGATGTTGTTAAAGAAGCAGATCGCTTAGTCACATTAACCAAGAAGGAAGATGTGATGAACGCCAAAAGACAAGCTGCAAGATTCGTTAGAAATATCGAATCCGATAGCGGTGTCAAAGCGTTAGACGTCTTATTCAACGAACTCGGTCCAAAGTTTAAATCCCGTAATGGTGGTTACACCAGAAGATTGAAACTCGGTAACCGTAAAGGTGATAACGCCCCAATCGTCGTTGTTACTTGGGTTGAATAATCATAAGTAAAAGATTAAGAGGACATTGTTCCTCTTTTTCTGTGCCCATTTTCGCTCGTTTAAGGCATTTTTATATATAAAATGAGGAATTGCTCAATAAAGATAATTTCGTCTCTTAATTAGCGGGTTTAGTTACTAAAAGAAAAAGAGGCATCGACACTGACCGCATCGATGTCCCTACAAGCAATTACAATATACCGCGGTCGTTAAGAGGTATCAACACCTCGGGGTTTGCCTCCGACCTTCTAAAATAGGTGGTTTATCTATTAACGAAGTAATTAAAATGTTAAAATAAATTGATATGGAAAAGAAAAGAACAACAGCGTTTTTATTAAGTGGAATATCTTTTCTTAGCATCACATTAGTGGTTAATTTCCTCGTGACAAACGAAATGATTTCTATTCACACTGATAACAAGAATGGAAACGCGACGTTTGTTGTTAATCAAGATACGGAATTAGAAGAGATTGATGGTGAATCATTCGCTTTAGCAATTGATATTAATCGTTATTCTGTTCTCACTAAAATTGTGGGAGTGGAGAATAACTATGTTATTCCACATAATAGATTTGCCTATTTCACCAATGTCGATCCATTAAGAAGGATTGATGAAGTAACATGTTCTTTTTCCTTTAGTTCAGCGAATGAAAATACAGTGTATGCTGGTCTATATTTTTCGTATAATCCATTAAACCTAACAGACATTCAAAACGGAAAATATAGCGATTTGACATATATTTGCACAGGAAATAGTAATAATAATGCGTTGAATGTGAGTTTAAGTTCAAACGAATTTCCGTCCATGTTAAATGCTAGATATGTTTTAGGTATTGCCTACACTAAAGATGTGGATGTGACTTTAACTAGTATTAGTTTTTCTACACCTTGTGATACAGAACCAGATGAAATTAAAGAAGTGGGGGAATTCGCCAATTTCCGTTCTCAT
This sequence comes from Bacilli bacterium, assembly GCA_024696885.1. Taxonomy (GTDB): domain Bacteria; phylum Bacillota_I; class Bacilli_A; order RFN20; family CAG-826; genus CAJOLV01. Next base: position 11,332 of record JAILGI010000002.1, on the reverse strand, counting down.
GAATTAACATCACTTAACACATTACTAAATAATGAAGAAATCCCCTTTATGGGTAATGGTTCCTATTTCATGGAAAACAATAATATTATTGGTACTTATTTAAACAATAATTTCGCTACTGTTTATGAAAATAAGCTCGTTTTTGTGGGGTTTTCTAAGAAAAATAGCCATTTTGAAAAAGATGTCAGTGGTGGAACAATTAAAATAGAATTTACCACTGAAGTGATCGCAGGATTAACAAATTACATTATTTCTCCAAGTTATATAGAGTCATAAAAAAATAGGATTTCGGTCCTATTTTTTATTCTCAACAATTGTTAATAAGTTTTCGTATAACGCTAAACGGGTTAATAGTCCAACGCCACCAGGCACTGGTGTTTGTAAGGCTACTGGTAAATCTCTTTCAGCGTCACCATGTAAACCATCTTCCAAACGATTAATACCAACATCCACAATAACCGCGCTTTCTTTATAGTCAAATTTTCTATCTAAGAAGCCTGCTTTACCGATAGCAATCACGATAATATCTGCGTTAGCGATATATCTTTTCATATCTTCAAAAGATGTTTTGCTATGAAGGATTGTTACGTTTGCACTTTCTTTTAAAAGAAGTCTCGCCATTGGTTTACCAACGATGTTAGAACGACCAATAACTACTGCATTTCGGCCTTGGATTTGAATATTTTCCGCTTTTAAGTAGTTCATGATGCCACGTGGAGTGCATGGATCTAAATAGCTTAATGGGTGGAAACCATCGACATCTTTTTCAGGAGAAATAGCTAACTTCACTGTTTCTTCGTTGATGTGTTTTGGCAATGGCATTTGAACGATGAAGCCATCAATTGATTCATCGTGGTTTAATTCATCAATTTTCTTTAATAATTCTCCTTCAGTGGTGTCTAAAGGAAGTTTAACTAATTCTGCATTAACGCCTAATTCTTCTGCATCTTTTAATTTGCCACGGATATATGCCTTGCTTGCTTCATCTTCATTAATTTGGACGATGACGAGTTTAGGACGTCTTTCCATGTTTAAAATGAGATTTTTCATCTCTATTTTTTTGTTTTTAACATATTCTTTAATAATCATAATTAATAATCTATTTCAGGAACTGTTTCTTCGTATTGTCTAAGTTTAATACCTGCTAATTCAAGCATCTTTTTACTAGCTTGTACACCGGTGGTGTCTTGATATTTGTTGGATAAATAAATGACTTCTTTAATTCCGGTTTGAATAACAGCTTTTGCACATTCATTACATGGGAATAAAGTGACATATAAACGGCAGCCTTTTAATGAAGAACCATTACGTGTATTTAAAATAGCGTTGAATTCAGCATGACAGACATAAAGATATTTACTATCTAAGCCTTCTCCTTTATTCCAGGATAATTGGTCTTCATCAAGTCCGGCTGGCATACCATTGTAACCAATGGAAACAACCTTGTTATCATCATCAACAATACAAGCACCAACTTTGGTGTTAGGATCCTTGCTTCTTAAAGAAGAAAGGAGGGCAATGCCCATGAAGTATTCGTCCCAAGATATATTGCTTTGTTTCATAGTATTTTTATTTTAGCAAACGAGTATTTAAAAAACTACAAAATATTAATATAATTAATATATGCTCGTTGGATTAGACAAAATGTCCCTCTTGGACTACGAAGATAAGATTAGCTGTGTCTTATTTTATAAGGCATGTAATTTTCGTTGTCCTTTCTGCCATAATGGTTTGACAGTGTTAGAGGCAAATACCTCAATTGATTTTAATGAGGCTCTTTCTTATTTAAAAACACGCGTTGGTTTAATTGACGCGGTGGTTTTTACAGGAGGAGAACCAACATTAGAACCTGAACTTAAAAACCATATTAAGCAAGTTAAAGAACTTGGCTTTTTAGTGAAATTAGACACTAATGGGACTAATCCAGAAATCTTAAAAGATTTAATTGAATCAAAACTCATCGATTATGTAGCGATGGATATCAAGAATAATTTGAAAAAATACCCACTAACTACAGGTGTTAATAATATCAATGAGACTAAGCTTTTAGAATCAATTCACATCATCATGAATAGTGGTGTTTCCTATGAATTTAGAACCACATTAGTGAATGAATTCCATTCTTTAGAAGATATGGAAGAAATGGGTCAATTAATCAAAGGAGCGGAGCATCTCTATTTGCAAAAATTCGTGGAAAGAGATGGATGTATTAAAAAAGGCCTCCACGAAGTTAGTGAAGACCTTGCTAATAAGTTTAAGGATATATTATCTAAATACGTTAAGTGTGTGGAATTAAGAGGATATTAGAGATTTCTTAAATATCTATCCACCATAACCGCAGCAACAGATGCATCGCCTAAGGCAGTAATGACTTGACGAACATCTTTTTTTCTTGTGTCGCCTACGGCGAAGATACCAGGAACATTGGTTTCCATGAGTTCGTTAGTAATGATGAACCCATTTTTGTCTAATTCAATCAAATCTTTAAATGGTTGATTATGTGGAACTTGTCCAATAGCGATAAAGACATTGTTGGTATTCACTGTGAATTCACTATTATCTTGTGTGTTTTTGAATCTTAAACCAGTTAATTCACTGTCACCAATAAATTCTTGTAAAGATACATTGAATGTGACATCAAATTTGGAATCATTTCTAATTCTATCAATGAGAATTTGATCGCCAAATAAGCGATTAAATAAGGCGAAGATATGTACTTTTGGACAATAATTAGAAAGCATTAAAGCATATTGTAATGCTGTATTGGCGTCACCAATAATGCATGCTTCGTGACCGACATAGAAAGCACCATCACAAACCGCGCAATAGGAAATGCCATGTCCTGTTAATTCTTCTTCTTTTGGAAGGTTCATCTTACGATGAGAGCAGCCGTTTGCAAAGACTACTGCGTTGCATTCGTATTCGTTGTAGTTGGTTTTTACTTTGAATGTCTTATCGTTCTTTTTAATTTCTAAGACTTCTTCTAATTCAAATTCCGCACCTAAATCGGTAATTTGTTCGAATAATTGATCACTATATTCAACACCGGAAATAGATTTAATGCCGGGAACGTTTTCTAAACGTGGGGATGTTGCCATTTGGCCACCGAAGGCATTGCATTCCAAAATGAGGACCCCTCTACCTGCTCTAAGCAAGTTAAGAGCGACGCCCATTCCAGCTGGACCACCTCCGACGATAATGACATCAACCATGTTGAATTATTCTTCTTTCAATCTTTCAACAAATCCTTTGATATTAGAGGCATTTTCGTATTGATCATAGGAATCGCCATGAGGAACCACTAATGTTGGGGCTTTAACAATCTTAAAGCGTTTTGCTAATTCAGCATCATCTTCTGCATAGATTGTTCTAAAACAGACACCGGCTTTTTCTAAAAGCATCTTTGCCATCTTACAGTTTGGACATGTTTTAGTGGCAAACAATAATGTTTCATTAATCTTTGGTAAATTGTCTTCGACACATTCATCATCTGTTCTATTAATGCCGTGTGTGAGATGAGAATTCGCTGGTTCGTATTCTTTTCTTTGTTTGTATTCTTCGGTTTTACCATCGTTCCAGTTTTGAATTGGACGATAGTAACCGGTAATACGAGAATAAACTTCGGTTCTTTGACCACAATGTGGGCAAACAAATTGTTCACCTTTAAGATATCCGTGTTCTTTACAAACGGAATATGTTGGGGACATTGTGTAGTAAGGAATATGATAGTTTTCCGCGATCTTTCTGACTAAATTCATACATGATTTCCATGTAGGAAGTTTTTGTCCTAAGAAGGTGTGGAAAACAGTACCGGATGTATATAAAGTTTGTAAACCATCTTGAATATCAAGGGCTTTGAATACATCTTCTGTGAAGCCAACTGGTAAGTGAGAAGAGTTGGTGTAATATGGTGTACCACCTTCTTCACCAGCGGTTATGATATCTGGATATAATTTCTTGTCGTGTTTTGCTAAACGATAAGCAGTGGATTCTGCAGGTGTAGCTTCAAGGTTATATAAATCACCATATAATTCTTGGTAATCAGATAATCTTTCTCTCATATGATTGAGAACATCTTTGGTGAATTGAATTGCTTTTTCGTTTGTTAAATCTTTTTTAATCCAACGTGCATTTAAGCAAGCTTCGTTCATGCCCACTAAACCGATTGTGGAGAAGTGGTTATTGAATGTACCTAAATAACGTTTTGTATATGGATATAATCCAGCTTCTAAATAACGAGTAACTGTTTCTCTTTTAATGTGTAATGAGCGCGCGGATAAATCCATAATTCTATTTAAGCGATCATAGAAATCAGCTTCATCTAAGGATAAATACGCTAAACGAGGCATATTGATGGTAACAACACCAATAGAACCAGTGGATTCACCAGAACCGAAGAAACCACCGGATTTCTTACGTAATTCACGTAAATCTAATCTTAAACGGCAACACATACTTCTGACATCGCTTGGTTCCATATCGGAATTGATGTAGTTAGAGAAGTAAGGTGTACCATATTTAGCTGTCATTTCGAATAATAATTTATTATTCTCTGTTTCGCTCCAGTCAAATGTTTTGGTGATGGAGTATGTTGGGATTGGGTATTGGAAACCACGACCATTTGCGTCACCTTCAATCATGATTTCGATGAAGGCTTTGTTAACCATGGCCATTTCTTCCACACAATCCTTGTATTTGAATGGCATTTCTTTACCACCAACAATACAGTTGAGTTCTGCCATATCATTTGGAACAACCCAGTCTAATGTAATGTTGGAGAATGGTGCTTGTGTGCCCCATCTGGATGGGGTATTAACACCATAAACAAATGATTGAATGCATTGTTTGACTTGTTTATATGTTAAGTTATCAACTTTAACGAAAGGAGCTAAGTATGTATCAAAAGAAGAGAAGGCTTGAGCACCTGCCCATTCATTTTGCATAATGCCTAAGAAGTTAACCATTTGGTTACAGAGAGTGGATAAATGGGAAGCTGGGGAAGATGTAATCTTACCAGGAACGCCACCTAAACCTTCTTGAATTAATTGTTTCAAGCTCCAACCAGCACAATAACCGGTTAACATGCTTAAATCATGAATGTGAATATCTGCGTTTCTATGTGCATCACCGATTTCTTTATCATATATTTCACTTAACCAATAGTTTGCGGTAACGGCACCGGAGTTAGATAAGATTAAACCACCAACAGAATATGTAACTGTGGAGTTTTCTTTAACTCTCCAGTCACTAACCTTTAAATAGTTATCAACGACTTTCTTATAATCTAATTCTGTACCCGCCAATTCTCTGAGGTTTTGACGTTGTTTACGATAGATCATATAACTTCTCGCTACATCGACAAATCCTGATTGAACGAGAACGATTTCAACGGCATCTTGAACATCCTCAACAGCGATAACACCGTTGTGAACTTTCTCATTAAAAGATGCGACCACTCTTAGTGATAGCATTTCAATAATGTCTTTATTATAGAATTTGTGTTCTGCGATAAACGCTTTCTCAATAGCGTTTTGAATTTTGACGATGTTGAACTGTTCAACTTCGCCGGTTCTTTTTCTGATACTTAGCATAAAAAGCTCACTCCTATAAAATTTGTGATAGAAAAACATCCACTGACGTTTTTAAGTAGTCCTTCTTTATTACTTATAAAGCGAACGTGTAATTATCTTAATAAAAAGCACTTTATAAATAAAGCAAAAAAAATCTAATTTTAGACACTGTCCAAAACGTAAATTTTAGTGAAATATTAAAAGAAGGATATTTTATAAAAATAACAGAAAAGTAAAATGTATGTTTTTGAAAGAAAACTATCGTATATCCCCATTATTTTTATATAAATTTAAAAAACCTTCATGCATAAATGAAGGATAAAAAACAAAAACATAATCTTGGATAAGAGATTTAAAATCAAAAACTGACACATAAAAAAATAAAATGCGAATTTCGCATTTTACTTTAAATCACATTAGAAGCACTTTTTATGTCTTGCTTTTCGACAATTGGCCTGATTACCACAATGGTAACAAACCTCGTTATCTAAATTATAATTATCCGAGAAGAAACCAATTATATTGTTAGTGGTGGTGTCAGCAATATTATTTAAAGCTTCATTTGTAAGAAATGCTTGGTGGGAAGTAATAATGACGTTTGGCATTGCGATTAATTGCAAGAGTGTGGAGTCATTCATGATATGACCAGATTTATCTTCAAAGAAAATGTCACTTTCTTCTTCATAAACATCCAAACTAGCGGATCCAATCTTTCTATCTTTAATACCTTGCAATAAATCTTCTGCATTAATAAGACCACCACGGGAAGTGTTGATGATATTAACACCCTTTTTCATAAGATTAATAGAATCCTTATTAATAATATGTGTAGTTTCTGGAGTTAAAGGACAATGGAGAGAGATGATATCACTTTGTTTAAATAATTCTTCAAGAGATACATATTCAATGTCACTATTTGGAATTGGATATAAATCATAAGCGATAACTCTCATTCCAAAACCACGACATATATTAATGAAAATACGACCTATTTTACCAGTGCCAATGACACCTACAGTTTTACCATACAAATCCATTCCTGCAAAACCGGATAATGAGAAGTTATATTCCCTTACTCTGTTATATGCTTTATGTATTCTTCTATTGCTTGTTAAGAATAAGGCCATCGCGTGTTCAGCAACTGCATATGGAGAATAAGCAGGAACACGATAAACATGCAATTTTCCAAAACATGCGGCCAAATCAACGTTATTAAATCCCGCGCATCTTAAAAAAATGGCTTTCACACCAAAGGAAACTAGTTTATCAACAACCTCTTTATTTACAGTGTCATTAACGAAGATACACACCCCATCAAAACCACGCGCCATTTCAGCTGTATCAGCGTTGAGTTTAGGTTCAAAAAATTTAACCTCTATTTGTCTTTCTTTTACAAATGGTTCAAATGATTCTATATCGTAGTTTTTACTATCAAAGAAGGCTATTTTCATAATCTTTTTCCTCCCCTTATCACAATAACATATAAACGCGTTCTTCACTAATAATATGCTTTTTCTTCTTATTAATTTAAAATAATAACGGTAAGGAAAACTATTATGGCAAAAATCACAATTATGGGAAGTGGTACTTGGGGCACCGCTATTGCAAACATGCTCGCCAATACCGGTCATGAAGTAACACTCTATTCCCGTTTTGAAAAAGAATGCAATTTATTAAAATCTGAATTAAAACATCCAAATTTACCAGGATGTGTATTAAGTGACAAAATCGTTTTTACAACTGAAAAAGAAAACGCTATTAAATCTGCTGAAATGGTGGTTATCGCATGTCCATCACCATATGTTAGAGAAACAGTTCAAGGCATCAAAGATTTATTAAATATAAATCAAATAATTATCACTGTTGCTAAAGGTATCGAAGATACAACCTTATTTACAATGAGTGAAGTCATTCATGATGTTTTAGGACAAGAATATAAAGTAGTGGCCTTAAGTGGACCAACTCACGCGGAAGAAGTCTCTATTGGTTTACCAACTTTGATCGTTTCTTCTTGTGAAGATGAAGAAGTTGCAAAACTTGTTCAACATGTTTTTTATAACGATACGCTTCGTGTTTACACGAACACCGATATTAAAGGTGTTGAATTATGTGGTGCGTTGAAAAATATTATTGCGCTTGCTGCCGGTATGTCTGATGGTTTGGGCTATGGCGATAATGCAAAAGCCGCTATTGTTACCCGTGGTTTGAATGAAATAACAAGACTTGGCAAAGCCATGGGTTGTAACTCTAAAACATTCTATGGTCTAACAGGTATTGGTGATATCGTTGTTACCGCGGCTAGTAAACATTCACGTAACCATAACTTTGGATATTTAATTGGACAAGGTTATTCCGCTGAAGAATCCTTTGCGAAAGTTGGTATGGTGGTTGAAGGTGTTAACGCTTTAAAAGCGGCGAAAAAATTAGAAGCAAAATATAAAGTTGAATTACCAATTATCGATATCGTTTACGAAGTATTGGTGAATGGAAAAGATGTAAAAACCGCGATCGTTTCCCTCTTCTCCAGAGCGAAAAAAAGCGAGATATAACATAGTTTTCTAATAAAAATGGCCTTGTTTGGTTAAGACAAGGTCTTTTTGTTTATGTATTTCTTTAAATATTATCTTGCGAGCACGCGGGCTTATGCTTTAAGATAATTGTGCATTTACTAATAGTAATATACTTGGAGGTTATTATGGCAAAATTGCAAGATCATGCTGTAAAGCTTATTACAGAAATATGCGAACGCTATAAAGACGAACCAACATCTACAATGATGATTCTTGAAGATATCCAAAAGGAATATGGATACATCCCTCTTGAAGTCCAAGAACTAGTCTCTGAACTCACTGGTGTCCCAGTTAGTGATATTTATGGTGTTGTGACATTCTATTCCTTCTTCTCAATGAAACCAAAAGGAAAGTATGTTGTCGGCGTTTGTATGGGTACTGCCTGTTACGTCAAAGGTGGTAACTTAGTCTTAGACAAATTCTCAGAAGTCCTCGGTATTAAACCAGGTGAAACAACTGCTGATGGTTTGTTTACAATTGACGTTCTCCGTTGTATCGGTGCTTGTGCTTGTGCACCAGCCGTTAGCATTAATGGTAAGGTTTATCCACAAGTCAAGGTTGATGATGTGAAGAAAATTGTCGCGGATTATCGCGCTTTGGAGGCTTAATTAGTTATGGCAAGAATTAATAACGAAAAAGAACTATCTGAACGCTTTGAACATTGCGGCAAATGTTTAGAAAAGAAATTCCATTGTGAACCAGGACATAAGGCAATTGTTGTCTGTGGTGGTACTGGTTGTTTAGCAAGTGATTCACAAGGAATCATCAATCGCTTTAACGAATTAATTAAAGAAAAAGGCTTAGAAGAAAAAGTGACATGCAATATCGTTGGATGTTTCGGTTTCTGTTCTCAAGGTCCTTTCGTTAAAGTGTTCCCAGAAGAGACCCTTTATACAAAGGTCAAAGTGAAAGACGTCGAAGAAATCTTTGAAAAAGATATCTTAAATAACGAAATCGTTGAAAGATTATTATTCGTCGATCCACAAACAAAAGAAAAAGTCCAAAAACAACATGACATTAATTTCTACAAATTACAAAGAAGAGATATCGCTCTCCATGGTAATGGTGAAATTAATCCTGAAGATATTAATGAAGCTATCGGCTTAGGTGCATTCCAAGGCTTAAAGAGAGCTCTCTCAATGTCTAGAGATGAAGTCATTGATGAAGTTTTAAAATCAGGATTACGCGGTCGTGGTGGCGCTGGCTTCCCAACCGGAAGAAAATGGTCCTTTGTTCCAAAGACCGAAGGTCCAAAATTCATGATTTGTAATGGTGACGAAGGTGACCCAGGTGCCTTTATGGATCGTTCCATTATTGAAGGTAACCCATGCGCAGTTATCGAAGGTATGATGATTGCTGGTTACGCTATCGGAGCCCAAAATGGTTATTTCTATGTTCGTGCGGAATATCCAATCGCCGTTCAAAGATTAGCTAAAGCTATTAAAGATTTAGAAGAAGCTGGTATCTTAGGTGATCACATCTTAGGAACTGATTTCTCATTCCGTTGCCACATCAGATTAGGCGCTGGTGCGTTCGTCTGTGGTGAAGAAACAGCTTTAATTAATAGTATTGAAGGAAAACGTGGTATGCCACGTCCTCGTCCTCCATTCCCAGCGGTTAAAGGTTTATGGGGTTATCCATCATGCGTTAACAACGTTGAAACCTTAGCCTGCGTTCCTTACATCTTAAGAGAAGGTTGGGAAAAATTCGCCGCGATTGGTACACAAGATACACGTGGTACCAAAGTCTTCGCCTTAGGTGGCAAGATTAATAACGTCGGCTTAGTCGAAGTTCCAATGGGAACAACATTAAGACAATTAATTTACGATGTCGGTGGTGGCATCCCTGGTGGCAAGAAATTCAAAGCCATTCAAACAGGTGGTCCTTCCGGTGGTTGTTTAACCGAAAAAGACCTCGATACACCAATCGACTTTGGTTCATTAGTCGCCGCAGGAAGCATGATGGGTTCCGGTGGTGCTATCGTTATGGATGAAGACAACTGTATGGTTGACGTCGCTAAATTCTATATGACATTTATTTGCGATGAATCCTGTGGTAAATGTTCTCCATGCCGTATCGGTACAAAGAGATGTTTAGACATCTTAACAAAGATTTGTGATGGTAAAGGTACAGAACAAGACCTTGAAGAATTAAAAGAATTATCCAAAGTCATTCAATCTAACTCACTTTGTGCGTTAGGTCAAACCGCGACCAACCCAATTCTTTCAACAATGAAAGCTTTCCCAGAAGAATATCGCGCTCACGTTGTAGATCACAAATGTCCAGCCCATGTTTGTAAGAATATGATGGAATACTACATCGTTCCAGAAAAGTGTATGGGTTGTACACTCTGTGCGAGAAACTGCCCAGTCAACGCTATTGCTCATGGAGAAGAACCAGCGAAATTACCTGGTAAATTTATTCACCACATCGATCCAAATAAGTGCGTGAAATGTGGCGCTTGTATGAGTGGTTGCCGCTTCGGCGCCATCATCAAGAGATAAGGAGGATATGAATTATGGCATTAGTCAAAATTAAAATCGAAGGTCATGAATACGAAGTTGATAATTCATTAACCGTTTTAGAGGCCTGCCGCAAATGCGGATACGAAATTCCTTCTTTATGTGCTTTCAATCATGGTAAATGTTCACAAGCATCTTGCCGTGTTTGTTTAGTCGAAATTAAAGGTGCACGTGGATTATGTGCATCATGTGTATACCCAGTTAGCGAAGGCATGGAAATCTCCATCTCCTCCGCAAAAGCAACTGAAGCTAGAAGAGCTTCTGTTGAATTAATCCTTTCTAATCACGAAAAGAACTGCTTACAATGTCCAAAGAATGGTCACTGTGAATTATTACACGTCGCCGAAATGGTCGGTGCTCGCGATCAAAAATTCGTTGGTGAAATGACTGAAAAGACAGTGGACGAAATCGCTCCAGGTCTTGTCAGAAATACCGCCAAATGTATCTTATGTGGACGTTGTATCGAACGTTGTAAAGAAGCTCAAGGTATTGCTATCTTAGGCTTTGAAAACCGTGGTTTCAAAACCATTGTTGCTCCAGTTCAAAATAGAAGCTTTGCTAATTCCCCATGTTTGCAATGTGGTCAATGTGTCAACGTCTGTCCAACTGGTGCCTTAATGGAACATAGCGAAATCGATAAAGTTGATGAAGCTTTCAAAGCTGGCAAATA
>JAILGI010000067.1 GCA_024696885.1 Bacilli bacterium | reverse complement strand
GGTGAAACATATACATACGCCACCATTTATTCATACGCTGATTTATACTAAACAATTCATTAATATTCTTTGAATATTGGCTGAAATAGATTTATTTTTGGATTATCGTTGACAATATAATTATTGCTATTGTATATTATTAACGCTGTCCAAAAAACAGTCGGGCCTTTAGCTCAGTTGGTTAGAGCGCACCCCTGATAAGGGTGAGGTCGATAGTTCAAATCTATTAAGGCCCACCAAAATAGCAAATAATCCCCCTTAAAGGGGGATTTTATTATGTTCGTCAAATGATATACAATATTAATATGAATAGACAAAAGCTTATCGACTTATCAATTCTCATTGTCCTTTTTATCGCCGTCGCGGCTCTACCTATTAATTACGTTGTGGATAAAATATATGTTTATCACGCGATAATGATTGGCGTACTTTTACTTTATCTCATCTTTTTATTAGTCTATTTGAAACTAAATCCTTATTTAATTAATAAAAAGAAGAATTATAATGCAAAGAACCTATTGTTACTTCTTCCCAGCGTTATCATTATCATTTCTAATTTCATTTATGCCTGGTGCGCGCAAGAAAAGATGAATGTATCTTTTGAAGAGCACGCCATCTTAGAAGCACTTCTTATTATCTTAATCGCCATTATTGAGGAATTATTGTTCCGCTTTGTATTATTAGGAAATCTCGATGAAAAAAGACCCCTAAGGGCCATATTAATTTCTTCATCAATATTCGCTTTATCGCATCTATCAATCTTCTTTTCTACCTTTAATCCGATTGATTTAATTCCCATCATTTATGCCTTTGGTTTAGGCATGATTTTAGGACTTTTCTATATGTATTCACGCTTATTTATCGCTTGCGTATGCTTCCATGTCCTCTTTAATTTGATTAATGATTTCCTCTTTGAAAACATCTATCAAATTAGTAACGATATGTGGTTTTATATCATCAACACTTTAATAGGATTAATCGTTGGTGTTTACCTCTTATTAATATATTTATTTATATTTAGGAAAAAAGAAACGAATTAAATATTCTTCAAAATATCTTTAATACACTCTTCAATTTGGCTTACCACTTTGGAATAATTTCCGGTGTACCAAGGATCCTCTATTTCATCAATTGAGGGAGCAAAACGATATATTGGCATTACTTTATCATTAACATCAAATCTTCTAGCGATATGGTAATAATTTTCCTTATCCATATAGAAGATATAATCCGCTTCTAAATATTCTTTTTCTGCTAAATAAATCGCGGGATGAAAGGAAAAAGGAATACCCCTTCTATTTAATTCTCTTTTCATCGGAGGATAGATATCATTTCCTATTTCTTCATGCGTCAAAGCACGTGAAATGACATTGTGTTCTTTCGAATATTTCTTAAAGATAAATTCCGCGGCGGGAGAACGGCAAATGGAACCGTGACAAACGAAGATAATATTCATTATTCGAGTTCGAATGCACCGGTATAGAGTTGATAATAAGTGCCCTTATCAGCAATTAAACTATCGTGATCACCGCGTTCAATAATTCTACCTTGGTCTAATACCATAATCGCATTGCTATTTTGGATCGTGGATAATCTATGGGCGATAACAAAGACAGTTCTACCCTTCATTAATTGGGTCATACCATCTTGAACTAATTTTTCTGTACGTGTATCGATTGAAGATGTCGCTTCGTCTAAAATCATAACTGGTGCATCAGCCACCGCTGCTCTAGCAATGGAAATTAATTGTCTTTGACCTTGTGATAGATTAGCGCCATCACCGGTTAACATAGTGTTAAAACCTTCAGGTAAACGCATAATAAAGTCGTATGCATTAGCGATTTTTGCCGCTTCATAAACTTCTTCATCCGTCGCATCTAATCGACCATAACGGATGTTTTCCATAACTGTGCCGGTAAAGAGATTAACATCTTGAAGAACAATACCTAAGGAGCGTCTTAAATCCGCTTTCTTAATCTTGTTGATATTAATGCCATCGTATCTAACTTTACCATCCGCGAGAGGATAGAAACGGTTAATTAAGTTCGTAATAGTGGTCTTTCCTGCACCTGTTGCACCCACTAATGCAATTTGTTGACCGGGTCTAGCATAGATGGAAATATCGTGCAAAACCAGCTTATCTTGGACATAACCAAAGTCGACATGGTCTAAAACGATATCACCTTTTAATTCGGTGTATGTTAATGTGCCATCGCCATGTGGATGTTTCCAAGCATATAATCTAGTCTTTTCATCTGTTTCATGGATTGTGCCATCTTCATCTTTCTTAATGTGAACTAAAGTAACATATCCATCATCTTCTTCAACGACTTCATCTAATAAGTCAAAGCAGCGAGATGCACCCGCCATACCAAGAACGATAAATGTGACTTGTTGAGAGAAGACAGTAATATTATTAGAGAACATTCTGGTCATCATTAAGAAGGAAACAATCATAGAATAGAATGCTTCTTTATTCTCACTATTAATGGCCACTAAACCTTTAATAATAGTTAAGTTTTGGAATCCAGGTAAAGTTAAGATTAAACAAGCAATAAAAGCGGTTAAAACATAAATAAAGTTACCGATATTGCCGTTAATTGGGCCGGTAATATTACCGTGAATATTCGCTGCGGTCGCATAATCTTTTAAGGTGTTATTTAAACCTTCAAATTGTTCAATAGATTCATCTTCATGGTTAAAGACTTTAATAACTTTTAAACCCTTCATGGATTCTTCAACATTGCCCTCCACAATACCGGTTTGCATTTGTTGTTTAATGAAGTATTTACTAGCTTTACCACCGATAATCTTCGTGGAAAGAACCATAAAGACAGAGCCGAGGAGCACGATTAAAGTCATCCAAACGCTATTAATTAACATCATAATTAAGGCGAAGAGAATGGATAAACTGGCTCTTAAGAATTCTGGTAAGGATTGTGAAATAAATTGTCTAACTGTATCAATATCGTTTGTGTACAAAGACATGACACTTCCACGTGGATGTGTATCAAAGTATTTAATTGGTAAATCTTGCATGTGCAAGAACATATCCTTACGGAATTTATTCATGAATTTTTGTGTGACAATCGCCATTGTTCTATTCCATCCCCAAGCGGCGAAGATACCAACAAAATAGATGGAACCCATGATAATTAATAAAATTGGAATGTTCGTGGTGACTTTAAAACTTCCACCGAAAACAGTCGCGGTGTAATATTTATCGAATGTCATAGGGTTATATGGACCATTATTTTCAATAATTCCACGTGTTAAAACACCAGCGATTAAGCCAGAGAAAATAGAACTACATAAGTTTGCAGCGACGTTAAAAACAATACAAATCGCAGAAACGATTAAATGGACAGGGAATTCTTTAAATAACTTTTTAACTAAGCGTTTCATCGTGCCTTTTTTCGCACGACCACGTTCTCTAATTTTAATGGGTGGCATTATTTATTACCTCCTATCGCATTTTGTGTATAGTAGACTTCTTGATAAATCTTATTGCTCTTTAACAATTCTTCATGTGTTCCGATTGCGTTAATCTTACCATCATCCATAATGATGATTTGATCCGCATTCTCAATAGAGGAAATACGTTGTGCAATGACAATTTTAGTCATCTCAGGAAGTGATTCTTTTAATCCTTTTCTAATTAAACGGTCAGTTTTTGTATCAACCGCAGAAGTGGAGTCATCTAAAATGAGAATCTTAGGATTCTTTAATAAAGCTCTAGCGATACAAATACGTTGTTTTTGACCACCGGAGAAGTTCGCACCACCTTGTTCAACGACTGATTCAAGTTTTTGTTCTTTACCATTCACTATTTCATCAGCTTGCGCAATCTTTAAGGCCGCCCACATTTCTTCTTCTGTGGCTTCTTTATTACCCCATCTTAAGTTAGAAGCAATCGTGCCGGAGAAGAGAACGTTCTTTTGTAACACGACACTAACTGCGTCTCTTAAAGTGACGAGATCATATTCTCTAACATCATGTCCCGCCACAGTAACAGAGCCATCTGTCACATCATATAAACGGGAAATAAGATTAACTAAGCTTGTTTTACCGGAACCTGTGGAACCTAAAACACCGATGAATTGACCGCTTTTGATTGTTAAATTGAGGTTTTCTAATGTATTCTTTTCTGCATTTTCAAAATATTTGAAGTTCACGTTTTTGAATACAACTTCGCCATTCTTTACTTCTGTAATTGGGTTTTCTGGGTTTTGAATACTTGGTACTTCTTCTAAAACTTCCGCGATACGTTTCATGGACTCAATAGACATGACTAACATGATTAAAATCATGGAAATCATCATAACGGAGGAAAGAATTTGAATACCATATGTTAATAATGATGACATTTGACCAATGGATAATTGACCAAATTCAATAACCGTTTCCCCATCCGCATTTGTGGTAACAGGAACAAGAGGAAGTGTTGTACAAATGATATATGAACCAATACCCACGACAAGAATATTACTGAGGTGGATACCAGTGTTGATAACTGGGTTATGTAAAGCGACAATTTTTTCCGCTTTGATGAAGTCACCAGTCATGCCGTCAGACGCACGAGCGAATTTCTCTTTTTCAAAATCTTCTCTCACAAATGATTTAACAACTCTCACACCAGAGACATTTTCTTGGACGGATTCGTTTAACTTATCGTAACGTTTGAAGACTCTCATAAAGATCTTCATGGCAAAACGGATAATTAAGAATAAGGCAAAACCCACTAATGGGATTAAACCAATAAAGATCCACGCCATATGACCACCAGCGATGAAGGCCATGATCGCGGAGAAAATCATCATTAAAGGCGCCCTAATAACAATACGAATACACATTTGGAATGCCATTTGGACATTGTTAACATCAGTGGTCATTCTGGTAATTAAACTGGATGAATGGAATTTATCGATGTTATTGAAGGAGAAACTTTGAATCTTCTTATATAAATCACTTCTAAGGTTTGCGCCCATACCTATGGATGCGCGCGCTGCAAATCTACCACCTAAAATACCGCATATTAAAGAGAGGATAGAAAAGCCAATAAGGATAATGATGATCCAGAAAATAGAGATTGGAAAAATAAAATTGGTGAAGTATTTCTCCATGATATCTATTGGTTTTTCAATCTTACCAATATCATCAATTAAAACTGACATAATGAATGGGAGTAAGCACTCTAGAGCGGCTTCACCCACCATAAACAAAGGAGTAATTAAAGCGAACTTCTTATATTCTCTAACGCTTTTTAGAATTAATTTAATTCTTTGCCACATCTTCATTACCTCCTTCGAAATTCGTTAATAGTTTTGATACGTTTTCTAATATTTTTTCTCTTTCTTCTTTATTGAAACCTTCAAATAGTTTCTCAATCGTGTTATCTCTGCCTTCTCGTAAATCAGCAATCAATTCTTTTCCTTTATCACTCACTGTAATTACCGAGAATGGGTGTTTATTTTGTTTTATGATAAAGTTCTTTTTCTCTAATCTAGATATCAATCCATTGACCGTAGACTTTGCTAAATTAAATTCATTTTCAATATCGTTTTGATGAACCTCAACATTATCTAAGACAGTTTTATGGTTCACAAAAAACAAAATACGGGCTTGTTGGCCTGTTATTCCATATTGATTGATACGATTATCGAAATCGTTTTGTAATAACTTACTTAAGTGTCTAATGAGATAGATAATATCTCTTCTGCAATCTTGTTTTCCCATAAATCTTTATAGGAAGAATATTATAGTTCGCATACGAACTTGTCAATATTTATTTATATAAAACTATGCTTGTTGTTTCTTTTTTCGACTTGATCTAACTACCAAATAGGATAGTGTACCTGCTATAGCCGCGGCCAATACACCGATGAGCATCTCTAACCACATTTGTAAACCTGGGTTAATATTTTCAATCACTTCACCCGCCCAGACTTGATAATAACGGAAAATGTCGTAGTTGAAGAAGAGGACAAACATACTTCCTAAGATAAAGCCAATAATCGCGAAATAAGTGGTATTTCTATGCTTTTTCAAAAGCACATTCATAATTTTACTGACTAAAACAACGCCGATTAGGCAACCCACACCGAAGCATAAAATCATGCCGATTAATTGACCAGTATGCTCGGTATTACCTTTTAATAGTTCTCCACCCCAAGATGAAGCGTTATCCATAAGTGGGCGATAAAAACCAATAATTAAGAGAATAAGAGAACCGGATAAACCAGGGACAGTTAAGGCTACCGCGGCAACCGCACCAACAGGAATGAGAACAAAATATAACCAAACAGGCATCTTAACAAAAGCGCTAGAAACATCCACTCCGTTGAGTCCTAAAACAACACTTAAAACACCTAAGGTAATGACAAAAATAACGCCACATATGAGGGCTATGATATGTTTTTTTTCTTTTTGAACGCCTTTTACCTCATCAGTTATACCGGGGAATGAACCGATTAAAAAACCAGCAAAAATACAAATCAAAATGAACATGCAATATTCAAAAGCCCAGGAGAATAATTTAACGCAAACTAATACAGCGAGCATGATGCCAATTAAGATAGGAATTAAAACGATAATTGACCATTTGAATTTTTTACGGAAACTATTCACCGCTTCAATAATGTCTTCATAAACATTGAGAATTAAAGCGATCGCCGCACCAGAAACACCGGGTATTGCTGCCCCTGTACCAATTCCAAATCCGGCTAATAGTCTTTTGAAAAACGCTTTCATACAAATAAAAGTATAACAATTTTCAATACTTTAAATAAAGTATGATTTTGTATATAATTACCGCTAGGAAGGTCAATATGATTTTAATCGTTGGTTTAGGTAATCCTGGCAAAAAATACGAAGGTACACGTCATAACATGGGTTTTATGACAATCGACCTATTAAGCGACTTATCAAAGATTGATGTTGATAAGGAAGTTTTTCATGGCTTATTAGGAAGAGGCAAAATCTTCGACCAAGATGTCATGCTTTTCAAACCCACCACTTATATGAATTTAAGTGGCACCGCGGTTAGAGAAGTAATTAATTACTTCAAACTTGATCTATCCGACATCATTGTCGTATGCGACGATCTAGCGTTACCTGTGGGCACAATTAGATTAAGAACAAAGGGTTCTTCAGGTGGTCAAAAAGGTTTACAAAATATTATTGAAAACGTTGGAAGCGAAGAATTTAAACGCATCCGTATCGGTATTGGTGAACCTCTTTATGACACTGTCGACTATGTCTTGGGAAAACCATTAAAAGAAGAAATGCCTTTAATCGAAGACGCCATCAATAACGCTGTAGAAGCAATCAAGGAGGCTATTAAATCCGACTTTGATCGGGCAATGAACAAATTCAACTAAGGAGAGAAACGTTGGACTTATTTTCTAAGTTGAAAAACAGTAAGGCGATACCCTCATTCCTCGCGAAAAGAGGGCATTTTGTCGTAGACGATATCATTGGAATTAGCCTTTTAACCGCTCTTTCTTATAAGGAAGATAAGGGTCAATATTTGTTGATTACTTCCAATTTATATAAAGCTCAAAAGATATATAACTTCTTAGTTTCAATGCTCGGAAAAGATAGCGTTTTACTTTTCCCCGCAGATGAACTAATAAGAGCCCAAACACTCGCTCAATCTAAAGAAATGGTGGCCCAACGCCTCTATGTTCTAAATGAAATAGTGAAGGGAAAAGGGAAAATAATCATCGCTAACTTAGCCTCTGCAACAAGATTTTTACCGGACCCCGTTATCTTTTCTAATAAAACTTTAGAATTTAAAAAGGGCGAAATATATAACCTAGAAGATATTAAAAAATCACTAGTGAAGAATGGTTATACCAGGGTAAGTAAAGTTGACCAATCTCTTCAATATGCTTTAAGAGGGGATATCCTCGATATCTATTCTGTTAATAACGAATATCCAGTGAGAATTGAATTCTTTGGGGATGAAATTGAATCGATTAGATACTTTGATTTAGCGAGCCAAGTATCCATTAAACAAATCGATAAAATCACCATTTTACCCGGGAATGACATGCTTTTAAGTGACAAAGAGACTTTAAAAGCAAGCGATAAAATTTACGATATTTTAGAAAAAGATAAACTCCATTTTGATTATGGTGTATTTGAACATTTAAGAAACAATATTGAAGATGTTGTTAATGAAATTATTGAAGGTCAACCTAATCAAAAACTTTATAAATATTATTCTTTATTAACCGAAAGGCATTTTTCTTTATTTGATTACTGCTCTCAATATCTAAAGATTATTGTCGATGAAGAAAGCATCAAACAGGCTAATAAAATCGCTATCGATGAATCATATAACTATTTAAGTGAATTGCACGAAAAAGGCGAATGTATTTCTCATCTAGAATTAACACAAGATTTTTATCGTTTAGTGAAACTAAATGTCCATAATGTTATTACCACATCTAAATTCATGAAGAGTGGTGAAGACGAATCATTTAATGTGAAAAACGTTCCTTATCAAGCTTCTAAAAGAGGGGACGCTCTTAACATTATTCAAATGTATTTAAATGAGGGTGATAAGGTCGTTATTAATCTTCATAAAAAAGAACAAATTAATATCATTGAAGAAGGATTGATGGGGTTAAATATTCCTTATGAATCAGTGCCAGAATTTTCTATTCCCACTAATACAAACATAGGTATATCCACACTCAATTTAGAAAATGGCTTTTATTTAACAGATGAAAAAATAGTCTATTTAACGAGCACAGAACTATTTAATGAAAAGGTCAGAACAGCAAGATTTGATAATCGATTTAAAGAGGCCACAATTATTCGTTCCTTTGAAGATTTAAATCCAGGAGATTATGTCGTTCATGAATATCAAGGCATTGGTCAATATCTAGAATTACAGACTCTCGAAGTTGAAGGTGTTCATCGCGATTATCTAAAGATTGCTTATCATGGAGGAGAAATCCTCTATGTACCTTTGACCCAATTTCAATTAGTGAGAAAGTTCATTGGTAAAGAAGGAAGCGCACCTCGTTTGTCTCGCCTCCATTCTAACGATTGGGAAAACACTAAGAAGAGAATCAAAGAAAGAGTTAATGATTTAGCTAATCGTTTAATGAATCTCTATATAGAAAGAAGTAAGGTGGAAGGCTTTGCTTTCAAAAAAGATGATGAGTGGCAAGAAATGTTTGAAAACTCATTTGAATTTGAATTAACACCTGACCAAGAAAAATCCTTAAAAGAAATTAAAGAAGATATGGAAAAACCATCACCAATGGATCGCTTATTATGCGGTGATGTTGGTTTTGGTAAAACAGAAGTGGCTTTTAGAGCAATATTTAAAGCCATTAATTCTGGTAAGCAAGCAGCGATACTTTGCCCCACAACTTTATTAGCAAGACAACATTATGAATTAGCGGTAAAACGCTTTTCAGAATTTGGTTTAAAGATTGCTATTTTCTCCCGCTTAATTAGTGAAAGAGACGAGAAAGCATATATTAAAGGTCTTCAAGATGGCAGTATTCACCTCGCCATTGGAACCCATAGATTATTGTCAAAAGACATATCATTTAAAGACCTTGGTTTATTAGTAGTGGATGAAGAACAACGCTTTGGCGTGGCTCAAAAGGAACGCTTAAAAGAAATCAAAACCAATATCGATGTTTTGACATTAAGCGCAACCCCTATTCCAAGAACATTACAAATATCATTATTAGGCGTACGAGCGTTATCTAAAATTGATACCGCCCCACAAGAAAGAATGCCTATTCAAACCTATGTCGCCCCATTTGATGATGGTGTAGTAAAAGAATTGATTGAAAGGGAACTTGGACGCAATGGACAAGTATTCTACATGCGAAATAATATTTCCACTCTTTATCAATGTGCATCAAGATTACAAAAGCAATTACCAAATGCCTCTATTGCGGTAGCCCATGGCAAGATGAGCCGCGAAGAAATTGAAGAGGTCATGGAAAAATTCTATAGCGGTCTTATTGATGTTTTGGTTTGTACATCAATCGTTGAAAACGGAATTGATGTTCCTAACGCTAATATGATTATTGTTGAAGATAGTGAAAAATATGGTCTTTCTCAGCTCTATCAAATCAAAGGCAGAGTGGGAAGAAGCAATCGTATTGCTTATGCTTATTTGTTCTATTCCCCATTTAAACAGATGAATGAAAAGGCACAAAAGAGATTACAAGCTTTACAAGAATTTACCGAATTAGGATCAGGATATAAAATTGCTAGACGCGATTTAATGATTAGAGGCGCTGGTGATATTTTAGGACCAGAACAAGCTGGTTTCATCGACTCTATTGGTCTAGACATGTATATCAAGCTTCTAAATGAGGCTGTGCAAGAAAAGATGGGTGGCGCAATTGAAGATAAACTTATTGAAGCTAATTCCACCTTATCAATCGATGCTTATATTTCCAGCAACTACGCTGGTGATACTGATAAGATTGAAATCTACCAAGAGATATTAACCGCGCCAAATATAGAAGCTTTACAAAGGATAAAAGTGAGAACTAGAGATATCTTTGGTAAATTACCTACCGAAGTAGAGAGATTATTCATTAAGCGCAATATTGATTTATTAAAAGATGAAGCAAAAGTAACCAAGATTAGCGATAATCCAAGATTCGTAGAACTCATCTTATCAAAGGATTATTTGAATATTAGAGGTATAGGTAACATTCTCTTTGAAGCCATGATTCCTTTCCTAAATACAATTAAAGTTAGTTATTTGAAAAATGAATTCAAAATCAATGTGATGAAGAATAAAGATTGGCTAAATACTTTAGAATCAATACTAAACAGTTTGGTAAATGTGATTGAAACACATAAAATGAAAGAAGTTATATGAGATTAGATTTACTTTTAAAACAAACCGGAATTATCAAAAGAAGAACGGTGGCAAAATCCCTCGCTGAGAATGGCAAAATCCAAATTAATGGGAAGGTAGCGAAACCGAGTAGTGAAGTAAAAGAAAATGACAAACTTTTACTTAATTTAGGTATGCACTTAATTGAAGTGGAAATCCATTTTGAACAAAAGGGCAAAAAAGAAGTTCCGACCTTCGTACAACTATCACATATCAAAAGAAAAGATGATTAAATTAGATAAAAATAAAAACTACCTTTTAGCGTGTTCCTATGGCCCTGATTCAATGGCCTTATTTTCCATGCTTTTAAATGGTGGTTTTCACTTTTCTTGCGCATTAGTAAATTATCACTTAAGAGATGAATCTACGCAGGAAATGCATATGTTTATGCACTTTTGCGAAGAGAAAAAGATTGCTTATCATGTTAAAGATTTAGTGAATGGAATAATTGGTCATAACATTGAATCAGAATGTCGAAAGATTAGATATCAATATTTCGCTGAACTAGTTAAACAATTTGGATATGATGCCGTCCTAGTGGCCCATAATGAAGACGATTTGATTGAGACCTATATCATGCAGGAAAGACGTCATAATTTAGTGATGCATTACGGCATCAAAGAAGTCTCTACGATTAACGATGTAAAAGTTATTCGTCCTTTATTAAAATATTCCAAGCAATCTTTAAAAGATTACTGTGATGAAAATAAAGTTCCATACGCGATTGATTCTTCAAATTTAGAAGATAAATATTTAAGAAACAGAATTCGTCATCAAATCGTCAGCAAAATGGATGATAAAGAAAGACAAAATGCAATTAAAGAAATTGATAAAAAGAACGAAGAGTTATCACAATTATTTGATAATATAAGTCATATTGATTTAAGCGACGCCGATGCTTTAAAGAAATTACCAATTAAAGAATTTGCTTATGCGATTAACCTATTGGTTAAAAGACAACTTCCAAACTTATCTATTTCATTGAAATACAGCAAAGAGATTTTGCATATTTTGAAACACAAGAATGCCAATGTTGATATTCCTTTAACACGCGGTTATCACTTTAGAAAAAGCTATGACCATATTGAAATAATTAAACCGCATAAAAAACAATATTGTTTTGTTTTAGAAAAACCAACAATTATGGATAACGAATATTTCTTTTTAGATTTCACTAGAGGAGCGGAAAATCGAAATATCAAAGAAGAGGACTATCCTTTAACCATTAGAACCGCGCAAAAGAATGATGAATACACCATTAAGGATTACAAAGTAAAAGTTAGAAGATTGTTTATTGATTGGAAGATGCCTTTATCACTGAGAGAGAGGTGGCCAGTCATTGTAAACAAAGATGGAATCATCAAATATATTCCCCGTTATCAAAAGGATTTTATCCCCTCTAATTCCGTAAATTTTTACGTAAAATGAGCATTTCGCTTTCTTAATAAGAAAAATTATATATAATATTTATAATTCGCTTTTGCGAAAGGAGGTATCTCAATGCCCGATAATCAACAACCTGTCCGCAGACGTTCATCTTTTGGCGTTTTATTTTCGTTTTTACTCGTTATTTCATTAATAGTTATCGCTGTTTATGCTTTAAACCAAGGAACAGACCCAATTAATCGTATTCAATTTGCATCTGCTCTTGTTAACGATCGTGTCTATTCTTTGAATGTGACCGTTAAAGACAACTCTGTTGTCAACCTTTCTGGTTATTACTACGCAAATAATGGTGACAAGACAAAGAGTACTGAAAAAAGACACTATCTTACTAGCTTCAAACTCAACATTGATGCTGCCGAATATTATGGAACAGGTACTGGATCAGATTATTCTGTCCAATATTATTTAGATGCTGATTATCCAAAGGCTGAATACCCAACAGAAATTGATACCACCAAGATTCAAGTTATTGGTAAAACATATCACACATTAGTGTTAGAACACGTTAACCAAGCGAGAGTAACATCTAAAGATGCCTATTCTACAAACTGGTTTGAACAATGGGGTCCAACATTACTCATGTTAGCGGGTAGTGTTATCATCGTTGTCTTCCTCTTCTCAAGATTATCCAATTCTATTGGTTCCTCAAATAACAAGGCTTTAGAATTCAATAAATCAAGAGCCAGAAGAGAAAAAGCAAGCAAAGTCAGATTTGATGATGTTGCTGGTGCTGATGAAGAAAAGACCGAAATGAAAGAATTAGTGGATTACTTAAAAGAACCATCAAAATTCACAAAATTCGGTGCCAAGTTACCTAAAGGTGTCCTTTTAGTAGGTCCCCCAGGATGTGGTAAAACTTTATTAGCAAAAGCCGTTGCTGGTGAAGCAGGTGTCCCATTCTATAGTATTTCCGGTTCCGACTTTGTCGAAATGTTCGTCGGTGTTGGTGCGGGACGTGTTAGAGATATGTTCCATACCGCAAAACAAAACGCTCCATGTTTAGTTTTCATCGATGAAATCGATGCTGTTGGTAGACAAAGAGGCGCTGGTTTAGGTGGTGGTAACGATGAACGTGAACAAACCCTTAACCAATTATTAGTGGAAATGGATGGCTTTAATGATAACTCGGGTATTATCGTTATCGCCGCTACAAATAGAGATGACGTTTTAGATCCTGCTCTCTTAAGAGCTGGTCGTTTCGATAGAAAGATTACTGTTTCTCTTCCTGATAGAGCAGGTAGAGAAGCTATCTTCAAAGTACACGCTAGAGGCAAAACACTTGCTAAAGACGTTGATTTCAACGCCTTAGCTAAGAGAACAGTGGGCTTCTCTGGTGCTGATATTGAAAATATCATGAACGAAGCCGCCGTCCTTGCAGTTCGTAAAAACGAAAAAGAAGTTACAGTTGATGATATCGATGAAGCCATTGATCGTCGTATTGCTGGTCCTGCAAAATCTTCACGTGCGCTTAACGCTCACGAAAGAGAAATTGTCGCTTATCACGAAGCCGGCCACGCTATCATTGGTTTAAAGAACCCACATAGTGATAAAGTCCAAAAGATTACTATCATTCCTCGTGGAAATACAGGTGGTCATGTTAGAATGACACCAGAAGAAGACCGTTTCTTATTAACCAAGAAAGAATTAGAAGCGCGTATCATTGGCTATTTAGGTGGACGTTCGAGTGAAGAAATCTTCTTTGATGATGTCTCTAGTGGTGCACAAAACGACATTGAAATGGCGACTCAAATCGCCCGTGTCATGGTGTGCGAATTAGGTATGTCTTCCTTAGGACCTATCCAATATGAAAGAGATACAGGTTCCGTTTTCTTAGGACGTGATTACACCAATTCACAAAAGAATTTCTCAATTGAAACCGCAACTAAAATTGATGCGGAAATTCGCAAAATAATCGAGGAATCGCATAAAGAAGCATTAAGAATCATCAAGGAAAACAAAGATGAAGTCATTCTTATTGCTAAGACACTTCTTGAACACGAACAAATCACCGCGGAAGAAATTGATTACTTGTTAGAACACAAGCATTTAAAACGCGATGAAGCTGTTGAAGAAAAAGAACCTCCGTTAGAAGAAGGTAAAGGAGAATAATAGGGAGGGAAACCTCTCTTTTCCTTATGTGGAACATCGATCATTTAATAATAGATGGTGTTGTTGTTCTTGCCCCAATGGCGGGAGTAACATCGAGTGGTTACCGCCAATTTATGAAACCTTTTGGTGTGGCTGTTTCAGTCACGGAAATGGTTTCTGATATGGGACTTATCTACGATAATGATGAAACTAACAAATATGTTATCTATCCCGAAGAACACATCACTGGTGTGCAATTGTTTGGTCACACTCCAGAAACCATTGCTAAGGCTGGGCAACTAGCGTTAAAACTAAATCCAAATATTGATTTCTTTGATATCAATATGGGTTGTCCGGTAAATAAAGTAGTGGATACCGGAGCGGGTTCTTCATTAATAAAAAATCCCAAACTATGTGGAGAAATAGTTAAAGCCCTAAAAGAGGCCACAAATAAGCCTGTTACTGCCAAGATTAGACTAGGATGGGATAACAATAACCTCACCTATTTAGAAGTCATTGATGAATTAGAAAAAGCGGGTGTTGCCGCAATTGCAATTCACGCGAGAACAAGAAAAGAAATGTATATGGGAAATCCCCATTACGAACTACTTAAAGATTTAAGAAAACAAATGCACGTCCCCCTTATAATTAGCGGAAACATCTTTACTTTAGATGATGCGATTAACGCGAAAAACATCACTGGAGCGGACGCTATTATGGTGGCTCGTGGAGCGATGGGTAATCCATGGTTAATTAAACAAATTGATCACTATTATCGAACCGGCGAAAGATTAGAAAACAAAACTGTTTTAGACCAGATTAAATATTGTGAAGAACTAGCGGATTACTATATCCAAGAAAAAGGAGAGGCCACGGCGATGAGAATATATCGCGGAATCTCCACTAAATTCTTCTCTGGATTTAAAAATGCGAAGTACTACAAGAACCGCTTATGTATGGAATTAACTGATAGAGAATCGCTCACAAGAATACTTAACGAAATGAAAGAAGAAATAACCAATCAATAATTTTTGACTATGATAATGTCAAATTATTGAGTATCATAATATATGATTTTTGGAGGTCATAAATATGGATGTTAAAGAATTAAACGACCAAGAACAAGCTAGGCGTGAAAAACTACCTAAATACGTTGAATTAGGTGTTGATCCTTTTGGACATACTTATAAAGTAAGCCATCACGTTAGTGATATTAGAAAAGCCTGTGAAAAGAAAACCGCTGAGAAATTAGATAAGATGAACCTTATCGTTTCTGTCGCTGGTAGAATCATGGCCATTCGTAGAATGGGTAAAGCCTCTTTTATCAATATTCAAGATAAAACAGGTAATATCCAATCCTATATTGGTATCGATGTTGTTGGTAAGAAATCATATGACCTTTTCCGCTTAGCGGATATTGGCGATATTGTCGGTGTTAAAGGTAGAGTCATGATGACAAGAACCGGCGAATTAACCATCCGCGCTGAAAAATATACACATTTAACAAAATGCTTACACCCACTTCCTGAAAAATTCCATGGTTTAACCGATGTTGAAGAAAGAAGCCGTCGTAGATATTTAGACTTAATTGTTAACGACGAATCTCGTAAGGTTGCTTTTGCTCGTCCTAAAACCGTAAGAAGTATTCAAAACTTCTTAGATAAGCAAGGATTTGTGGAAGTTGAAACATCTATCCTCAATCCAATTTTAGGTGGCGCTGCCGCTCGTCCATTCATTACACACCATAATACATTAGACAAAGATTTCTATCTCAGAATCGCTACAGAACTTAACCTCAAAAGGTTAGTTGTCGGTGGTATGGAAAGAGTGTATGAAATCGGTAGAATGTTCCGTAATGAAGGTATGGATGCCTCTCATAATCCAGAATTCACATCCATTGAAATCTATCAAGCATATACCGATCTAAAAGGCATCGGAGCGCTTACTGAAAAGATGATTAGACAAGCCGCGAAAGATGTTACCGGTTCTGCATTAGTTCAATATCAAGACAAGGTTATCGACTTCAAATCCCCATTCAAATGGATTTCCATGGTGGATTTAGTTAAAGAAAAAACCGGTGTTGATTTCTTAAAAGATATTCATTCTTTTGAAGAAGCGAAAGCGGTCGCCGATAGATTTGAAATTCATTTAGATAAATTTAAAAACACAATTGGTTATGTCTTAAATGAAATCTTTGAAGAAGTCTGTCAAGACGAGTTAATTCAACCTACATTCGTTTATCAATATCCAATTGAGGTTTCTCCATTAACCAAGAAAGATAAGGATCCAAGATTCACTCAAAGATTCGAATTGTTTGTTAATGGTAAAGAATTAGCAAATGCTTATACCGAATTAAATGATCCACTCGATCAAAGAGAAAGATTCGAAGCCCAAGCAAAAGCCAAACAATTAGGCGATGATGAGGCTTGCGGTATTGATGAAGACTTCGTTGAAGCTCTTGAATATGGTATGCCTCCAACCGGTGGTGTTGGTATGGGTATCGATAGATTAGTTATGTTATTAACTAACCAACCACAAATTAGGGAAGTCATTTTATTCCCGACAATGAGGGATAAATAATTATGAGAAAACTTTTAGGTGTCTTATCTTATCTCTGCTTTATTGCGGTTTTTGGAATATTCCTTTATGAACAAGTCAAAGATGGTTTTGAATACCTCGCTATTCCATTAGATTATGGCGCGGTAGAAATATTCATCGTTTATCTTTTGAACTTAATCAAAACACCAATATTAATTGTTGTTTGCCTTGTTGGAATTAAATTCCTCGCTCAAAAGAATAACAAAGGTTATGGATACTTGGTCTCATTCGTTACTCTTTATGGTTTGTTTTGGTTCTTACAAAAGCTTCTCGAAATCATTTATGACGGAAGAATGGCTGGACGTTGGTCTTTTGAAAGTTGGGAACAATATCTATTCTTGTTCGTTACACTTATCATGACTTTTTGTGGTGCTATCGCTTATATGTCGAGAGAAAACAACAAAAAGCAATCAAACTTAGCTGCTTTTGCCGCGTTTTTTGTCTTATTAGCGTCTAATGTTTTACTGTTCTTATTAAGTCACAATTCAGCTTTTTCAACACTTCGTTTGATTATAGGAACTGTAGGTACAATATTTGGTATGGGAGTATTTGCCCTACCGATTCTTGGAAAAGAATAAAAAAATTAAGGAACCATTGGGTTCCTTTTTTAATTCATGTGAAAATAATATGCCAATTTTTACTGATATGTTTATAGAGGGCAATTTTAGATGTAATGATTAACTTTACAAAATAAGAACTGATATGTATAATACATATGCTATTCTTAGCAAAACTCTCTGCTATTATGCAAAATAATAGCCAGAAGACCAAAGGGAGGTATACAAAATGCGCAATTACGAAATTATGTACATTTTAAAAGCCGACTTAGACGAAGCCGGTCGCGCAGCTGAGATGGAAAAATTACATGCTTTACTTACCGACAACAAAGCGGAAGTGAAGAAAGTTGATGAATCCATGGGCTTACGTGACTTAGCTTATCCAATCAAGGATGAAGTTAAAGGCTACTATGTCGTCATTAAAGTGTCCGCAGACGATCAAGCATTGTATCAATTCAATCGTAAGGTTCGTCACAATCCTAGTGTGTTACGTCATTTAATTGTCGTCGACCACGAATAAGGAGGAAATCATTTTATGATTAATCGTGTAGTTTTAGTGGGTCGCTTAACCCGTGACCCAGAACTCAGAAGAACCGCTTCTGGTAATTCCGTTTGTTCATTCGGTATTGCTGTTGATAACCGTCAAAAAAATCCTGACGGCACAAGAGGCACAACATTCATTACTTGTGCTTGCTTCCAACAAGCCGCTGACAACATGGTCAAATTCACCAGAAAAGGTGCATTGGTAGGTGTAGAAGGTCGTTTAAATCAACGTAATTTTGTCCGCCAAGATGGCTCAAAAGGTAGTGTTATCGAAGTTCTTTGTGACTCAGTTCAATTCTTAGAACCAAAAGGTAACAGTGAAGAATCTGTTCCAGTGTTTGATGATCAACCAGTGGAATCCACTGACAGCAAAAATCTTGACGCGTTAGATTTGCCAGATGACGATCTTCCATTCTAAAAATTAGAAAGGAAAAACAAAATGGCATTCAAGAAAGTTAGACCACATAAGAAAGTGTGTGTCTTTTGCAAGAATAAATCTAAATTTATTGATTACAAAGATGTTGAAACATTAAAAACCATGATTACTCCAAACGGTAAAATTTCTACCCGCAGAGCAACAGGCACATGTGCAAAACATCAAAGAGAATTAGCAAAAGCAATCAAAAACGCACGTTTCATGGCCTTACTTCCATTTGTTGCTGACTAGTCAGCCATTTGGAATAAGTACTGAAATTATTCTTATAGCAAATAAGCCGTCTATGAGGGGCGGCTTTTTTGTGTAGCAGGACAGTCGCGATTTGCCTCGTTTGGCTAAAAATGACTTTCCTCGCAAGGCAGTCAGTCGAAATAATAAGTTTAATGAATAAGTCGTCCATTAGGGCGACTTTTTTCTTATTGCTATAAAACATAAAAGGTATAAAATATATACCGAAAGGATATTAAAGGTATGAAATATATAACCGTTAAAGAAGCATCCGTTAAATTTGGTATTAATGAAAGAAGAGTGAGAGCTCTTTTAAAAGAGAAAAGAATTGAAGGCGCTATTTATCAAGATCATAAATATCTAATTCCTGATAATGCACCAAAACCATTAGACCGTAGGGTTAAGGGTCAAAGATTATTTGAAGACTCCCCGTTAAAGGGTATTGATATCGACTTTAAGAATTACCGCAAACAATATCCTAGTGAAGATGGTTATTTTGGTAGATATGGTGGAACCTTCCTTCCTAACAACCTTAAAAAAGCCATGGATGAGATTTATTATGGTTATCAAACCATCGCTAAGTCATCCAAGTTTATTGCAGAACTAAGAGAAATCAGAAAGAATTACCAAGGTAGACCAACTCCAGTTTATCACTGTCAAAATCTTTCCAATTATCTTGGGCGCGTACAAATCTATTTAAAAAGAGAAGACCTTAATCACGGTGGAGCCCATAAGTTAAATAATGCGATGGGACAAGCTTTATTGGCTAAATATTTAGGAAAGAAAAAACTTATCGCTGAAACAGGAGCAGGAAGTCATGGATCCGCTGTTGCTATGGCGGCTGCTTATTTTGGTTTAGAGTGTGATATTTATATGGGTGAAGTTGATATGGAAAAACAAGCACCTAATGTAGATAGAATTAAGATGCTTGGTGCAAGAGTAATTCCAGTATCATTCGGCACTAGAACATTAAAAGAAGCAGTAGATGCAGCCTTTGAAGCATATTCCAAAGAATACAAAAAAGCTTTCTATGTTATAGGTAGTGCGGTTGGCCCTCATCCATATCCTTTAATGGTTAGAGACTTCCAAGAGATTATTGGTAGAGAAGCAAAAGAGCAGTTTATAGAGATGACTGGTGAGTTACCAGATATTGTTACCGCCTGTGTCGGTGGTGGCTCTAACGCGATTGGCATGTTTGAAGCCTTCTTAGAAGAGCCAGTGAATATCGTGGGCGTGGAAGCGATGGGAAAAGGAGAAGAACCAGGCCAGAATAGTGCGACAATGACATTAGGAAAAGAAATGGTGTTGCACGGCTTTAATTCTTTGGTGTTACAAAACGAAGATGGAACTCCAGGAGATGCATATTCTATTGCTAGTGGTTTAGATTATCCAGGTGTTGGACCTGAACACGCTTTTTTAAAAGAAATCGGTCGTGTTAAGTATGAATATGTGACTGATGATGAAGCCGCGGAAGCCTTCTTCTTATTGTCTAGATTAGAAGGTATTATCCCTGCTATCGAATCAAGTCATGCTTTAGCATATGCCATTAAATGTGCTAGAAATATGAAAAGCGGTTCCATCCTTGTTAATCTCAGTGGTCGAGGTGATAAGGATATGGAATTCATGTTAAAGAAATATCCTCACATGTTTAAGTAAATCTTAAACAAGAGAAATATATAATTAGCCGTCCACCCGGGCGTCTTTTTTTGCTGTCTGGTTGGCTCGTTCGTCGTCTGCAAGGTGTTCACGTATTATACGCCTACGTGTGAAGCTTTCGTCTTGGTGCTTGTCGGAGGAGCGTCGTCGGAGAAGTCGCCAAATCGGAGGCCTGCGTGTCGAAGTCTTGGAGGACTACTTATCGAAAAATCAGACAACTGGCGAGGTCAAAATTAGGGAAGTTACGTTTGAACTTTTGAGGGAAGTTGGGTTTAGATGGGAACACATTTGGAATAAGTACTGAAATTATTTTTATAGCAAATAAGCCGTCCATGAAGGGCGGCTTTTTGATACTGATTTACAAATGAAAACATATATGATATCATACAGTCGAGGAAAAATGATTATGGATGAGAAACGCGCCAATTACATTAGTAAATTCAATAAAGAGAATTATAAAATGTATCCTTTTAGAGTTAAAAAAAGCGAAACTAAATTGATTAATAAATTAGATAATGTTTCAAATAGGAACAGCTATTTAACCAATCTTGTTTTAGAAGATGTTAATCCAAGCGTTTTAACAATTAAACAAATAAAAGAAAGAATTAAACCTGTCATGGAAAAGTATGGCATCAAAAACGTTTATCTATTTGGGAGCTATGCTAGAGGGGAAGCAAATAGAAATAGCGATGTTGACATATATTGTGATAAAGGCAATGTTGATACGTTATGGAAACACTCTGCTTTAAGGGATGAGCTAGCTGAAGCACTAGGAAAAGATGTAGATATTATTACAATTGGATCCCGTATGCACGATTTCTTTAGACAACAATTAGAGGAGGATATGATTAAGATATGCTAACAGTAAAAGAAAAAGGAATAATGTTTTACATTATTAAACATTGCTATAGAATCGAAGATAAAATAAAAGATGTGTCCTTTGAAAAATTTGTTTCTGATGAAGATATTAAAGAAATTATTAGTTTTAATGTTTTACAAATCGGTGAATTGGCCAAAAATCTTTCTTCTGATTTTTTAAAGCAATATCCAAATATGCCATGGAAGGATATAAAGGGCATGAGAGATTGGGTGGCCCATGGATATGGCACTATTGATTTGGAAGAAGTATGGAATACCGCCACAAACGATATCAAACCATTAAGAGAGTATTGTGAAGAAATAATAGGTGAAAATAGTTAGTAATCTGCGCGTCGGAGCATATGGTAAGGCCCTGTATTTAGGCCAAATCAATGTAAATTAAGCCGTCCATGAGGGGCGGCTTTTTTGTTATAATTATTTAAATATTAGGTAGCTTTTGTATGGCAAATTCGTTTTTAGAAAATTATCTAACTAATCCATGTGAAGCAGCATCTCTTCCATATTGGAAATCTTTAATTACTTCTATTCCAAGCAACTGTTAAAGATGTCTTCTTAGCCATTGCTGAAGATGGTGGAAATGACACTTATGCTGAATCTGCTGTTCAAAGATATGATTATATCATTAAGAAATATGGCACCACTAAATATAATGACTTCATGGGTAGAGGCTATGATGAAAGTACCAACCCAGATGGAGTTATTTATCCAACAAGCGCCATTAATGGTTTGGATATTGGTGGCGATAACAACATGATTATTATCATTGTTACAATTGCTGCAACAACCGCTTTATTAGGTACTGCTTTATTAGTGCTTAAGAAAAGAAAAAATTATAAATAAGATTAACTAATCTATATAAGACTAAGGGTTTATATCCTTGGTCTTTTTTTAGTTTATAAAAATCTACATAGTTATTTTGACTATATGTAATTTGTGGGCAACATAATTACATTGTGTTATCATATTTATGATAAAAAAAGACTTAATAAAGGAGATTATTCAAAAATAAAAAAAGTGTACCAATTGTTCCTGCGATGGCACCAATGCCAGTAATCTTAATTGCAACATATAATGATGATGGCAGTATTGATGTGATGAACGCTGCTTGTGGAACAGCCTTTGATTATAAACAAGTTGAATTAAATATTTCTGATGAGCACCGTACTACAGAAAATATCAGAAAAAGAAAAGCATTCTCTGTTTCTTTAGCGGATGTTTCAAACCTAGTTCCAGCGGATTATGTTGGTATAGTTTCAGCAAAAAAGGAGCCTCAAAAATTTTCTAAAACAAAGTGGAACGCTCATAAATCAGATGTCGTAGATGTTCCAATTTTAGATGACTTACCATTTTCTATGGAATGTACTTTAGAATTTTTTTAGAGGATTATGGAATTATTGGCAACATCGTAAGATTACTTGTTGATGAAAGGTATTTAGATGAAGCTGGTAAGCCAGATATCTCAAAAATGAAACTTATTTGCTATAATCCATTTAATCATGGTTATTACGTATTAGGTGAAAAAGTCGGCCAAGCCTTTAGCGATGGCAAAAAATTAATGAAATAAATGAAAATTAGTTCATATAACAAAGAGGGTTTAAATTTTATTGAAGTCTTAAATGGCTCACTTTTGAAAGTGGTGTTTTGTAATTTAGGGGCCTCTATTTTTAACATTTATTTTTGTGATGAGCAAATGACTCGTAATGTGAAAAATATCAAAGATTATAAGTTACCTACTTGCTATTACGGTAAGACCATTGGTCGAACATGTAATAGATTTAAAGGAAATAAACTTGATATTAATGGTAATTTATATACTTTAGAGCCTAATGAAGGAGAAAATGTTCTTCATGGTGGCGTTAACGGATTATCTAATAAAAGATTTAAATCTACTATCAATACTTATTCTAGTTATGTAGAAGTAGTGTTTACTTACCTATCTCCACATTTAGAAGGAGGATATCCTGGGAATTTGAATTTAGAGGTGAAATATGTCGTTTATAAATCAGTAAATAAAATTGATATCTCATATACCGCTAGTAGTGATATGGATACTTTCTTAGCTTTAACTAATCATTCCTATTATTCTTTAGGAGATATTGATATCTCAAATATCGAACTAAGAATTAATGGATATAGATATTTAAAAACCGACTATTCAAGTTTATTGCCGGTTGAAATTTTAGACGTTGATGAAGTTAGAGATTTCTCTAAATATAAAAAGATAACTGACCATATCGATAGTGAATTATTAAAAGGAAAGATGATGAACGGGTATGATACCTACTGGTATTTTGATGAAGTTAAAATAAATAAACCTAATGTCTCAATTAGAAATCAAAAATATTTATTAAATGTCTATACAGACTTTGAAGGCACTCAAATATATAGCTCAAACTATGAACCATCATTTGATTTATCAAGTAAGTTCAAATATCGTGATAGTGTTGCAATTGAACCAAGTGACTCCTTTTATAAACCTGCTATCTTATTAAAAGGAAAGACATATAGGAGAAATATCTCTCTTGAATTTAAAAAGAATAAATAGATTTTAAAAAGGTTTATCTTTTATATAAAAGATATATAGTGGTAATATTATGAAACAATTAGAACATTTAAACACTCAATTTAATAAGCAATTTAATGAAGAGTCTGACCAACTATTTTCTTGCGGTGGAAGATTTGAAATCTTAGGAAATCACACGGATCATAACCACGGGTTATGTCTTGCTAGTGCATGTAATTTAGAAATCACCGCTAGTGTGAAAAAGACTAATGAATTAAAAGTCTATTTCGCCTCTAAAGGATTTGATTTAGACGAAGTAGATTTATCTGACTTAAAAGCAACTAATAAAGAATACGCTACCTCTAAAGGATTAATTAGAGGAGTCGCTGCTTATTTAAAAAGTCACGGCTATATAATAGGCGGATTTAAAGCATATAGTGAATCCACAATCTTTAAAGGAGCAGGAGTATCTTCCTCTGCGGCTTTCGAACTTTTAGTAGGTTATATATTTAACGTTTTATATAATGACGGTAAAATATCAAAGTTTGAGCTCTGCAAAGCCGGAAAATACGCGGAAAATGAATATTTTGGTAAAAAGAGCGGATTACTAGACCAAATCGGTGTGGGTTATGGTGGAGTAGTCAAAATTGATTTTAAAAATATTGATGACCCACTAGTGGAACAAATCGAATTCCCATTTAAAGATTTACACTTTGTCCTAGTTAATACTGGTGGAGACCATTCTAACTTAAGTGATTTATATTCTTCTATTCCATTAGATATGTATTCAGCGGCTAAAAAATGTGGACACCAATTTTTAATTGAAGGAAATTTAGAAGAATTAGATTCTCATAAAGATGAATTAAGCGAGTCTGAATATTTAAGAGGGCTTCATTTCTATTTGGAAAACGAAAGAGTGAAAACTGCTTTTAGAGCAATTAGAGAAAAAGACGAAGAATTGTTTTTAAAACAAATTAATGAATCTCGTCTATCTTCTACTAAATATTTAAAGAATATGATGGTAGAAAATCATTATGAAGGTTCGCCACTAGAAGCGTGTGATTTATTATTAAAAGCAACTGAAAATCACGGTGCGGTTAAAATTAATGGTGGTGGATTTGCTGGAAGCGTTATCGCTTTAGTGCCATCAAAATATTTATCCAAAACCATGGAAAAAATGAGACAAAAATATGGTAATGAGAATGTCGTTGAAATTTTTGTTAGAGAAAACGGCCCACTTGAGCCAACTAGTGGAATGGATCCAGACCTTAGAGTGGAATACGCTAAAGGCGAAAAAGATAATTAAAGGACAATTAATCAATAAAGGGTATAGCCACCCCTACGCTTTCTTTGTTCAATTCTGTTAAATAATCGACTTTAAATTAGTCATGACAAATAGAGATTTTTTGGAAAAGGCTCTTTTTAAATATGATGAAATTTGTACACAAAAGAGAACAATTGTACTTGAAAGCGTACACAATTAGTGTACAATATAATCAGGAGGAAAAACTTATGGCAGTTACAAATATTTCTGTTTTGAGAAAAAATCTCTTTAGTTCTATTGATAATGTCATTGAGTACAATGACTCTATCACTGTGAGCACCAAAAACGGAAACGCAGTAATTATCTCTGAAGCTGAATACAACGCAATGTTAGAAACTATTTATTTAGTTTCTCAAAAGGGATTGGTCGAAAAGATCAAAGAAGGCGAAAAAGAAGATATTTCTAAAATGTCTACATATAATCCAAATGAAGAGTGGTAGTTATGTGGATTGTTAAATTCACAAAGAATGCCGATAAGGATAAAAAACTACTTAAAAGCGCAGGATTAGAGGACAAAGTAAAGAAATTATTGAATCTTATTGCCGAGAATCCTTTCCAAACCCCTCCCAGCTTTGAAAAGTTGGTGGGAGATTTGGATGAATATTATTCTAGACGTATCAATCTCCAACACAGATTGGTTTATAAAGTCCACAAAGAGGTAAAGACGATTGTTGTTCATTCAATGTGGTCACACTATAGAGATAATTAGAGAAGATCGATGCAGATCTTTTCTTTTGGTTTACGAGATGTTGTTTTGCGAAGATAACGTTTAATATATTTGATATTATCTTAAAATTGTATTTTTAAGACACATAGTGTCTTTCATTTTTTTCTTGCTAAAAAATAGAAAAATACGCAATAATATTTATGCATCACAAAAGTAGTGATTTAAGAAAGTCCCAATCCTTAAAAACGACGAGTGATGTGCTATAACTATCATCCATTCAATTTAAGAAATAACAAGTTGAATGATTTTTGTCGTTTATAAGGAGTTAATACTAAATTATGAAAAAATCTAGAATTATTGTTCCTGCACTTGCTATGATTGCTTTTTCTACGGCCGCTTCTATCGCTGGATCTGTTGCATGGTTCACAGCGAATAGAACAATCAATTTTGACGCTGGTACATACGCAGTCGTTAAAACAACCGCCAACTTGGAATGCACAGTTTCATCTGGTGTTGCTACAACTGTTAATGAAAGTACAAATGCCGTTACATTCAATGGTAAATTAACCGATGGTTCGTTTGACCATTTAGATGGTATGATCTATGCTCCAACCGGAGATGGTACCGCAATCGCGTCAACTGGTGTTGCCGTTGCTAGTGCATCAACATCTAACCTCTTAAGAGGTCAAACCAGTGATAGTACACCAGTTAGCATTTATACAGCTGCTACATTTGAACTCTCATTCAAAGTTAAATTCGGCGCTGCTGCTGGTAACTATGGTTTATATCTTGATAACACCGCTAGCCACACTAACTTCTCAGTTTCTGGTAGTGGAGAAGCTTCCACAGCCAAAGGCTTCAGAATGGGCTTCTATGGTTCTACAAGAAAAACCGTTTTAGCGGATTTACAAACTGCTGCAAATTGTAAATATGTTGACGATACCAGCGATTATGATGGTACAGCATATGTTCCAGCTACAAACTATGATTTAATGGATTCTTCATTCAATAATGCGCTTCCAACATCTGAATCCACATATGCACAATGTACACAAAGATCTGACTACTTAGGTACATTCACATATGTCGCAAATGGCGAAGCCACATTAACATTCACAGTGGTTTGCTGGTATGAAGGTACAGATCCAGAAATCGATGACGATGCCACCGTTTTCCAATCTGTCGGTGCTTCATTACACTTTGCTGCCGTGAAGATTCCAAACGCTTCATAATAAGCTAATTAAGGAAATTTATAGGACCCTCCATATATGGGGGGTTCTTTTCTTTTTGTAAAAAAAATATTTGACATTGCTTGATAGATGAGTAACATTGTAGGTGAGAAAAAAGCAAAACCAAAGAAATTTGGTGACGCAAAACTACAGGGTCTAATATATTAGATAGCCAGTTGCCTTAGAAGAACAACAAGTGTTAGTTGTTAGGATGATAGGCAAGTGGCATTTTTGTTTCTTCGTTGGGACACTCACCTTTTTGAAAGGTAACAAACATGTACGAGCTAGAATACGTAAGAAAACGAAAAAGAAGAATCTGGGTATTAATCGCTGGGGGTATATCTCTCTCGGTGGTAGTTTCCCTATCAATTATCGCATTCTTAGGTAGATTCGTCGGAACATTTACAGTTTCATTAGAAACTAGAAACGTTGAAATCGCACTTTGCAATAAGAAAGTCGCAGGCGATAGCAGTACATTCATCAGGGTCGATTCATTGTGGCCTTTCCAAGAATTCACATATAGTGATTTCGAAAGAAGATTCGGCGATGACGTCATTGATAGTGAAGAAACCGATTATACCTTAGGAGCAAATCAAGACGCTGAAGGTAAATACGATTCACTAAACTTCTTCAAAACCACCTTCTATGTGAAGAACGTAGGCACAACACCCGCGAAATACGACTTCAAGCTGAATATCGCTGATAACGTATTAAGCGAGGACGGGCGATCCTTAATAGATACCATGCGCGTCATGGTATACGAAGACGGAAAGAAAACCGTTTATGGTAAAGGAGAAACCATTCCTCATAAGAATGCCGTTTCCGGAGAAGCGGACTACCGCGCTCCAGTATCCGTCAGAGAAAGTGAAGCCACAGAATCAGAACCATTCATGGGTTACGCTGAAACATTCGCTTCATCAAAGGTTGTTACCACATTCCAAAGACTAACAATTAATGTTGGCGAAGCAAAAAGGTATACTATCGTTTCTTGGTTGGAAGGTTTCCGATCAAGTAGTACAGAACCAGCACCTAAAGGTGCAACAATTAAATTAGGAGTAGAAATAAACGCTTATGAAAATGAGTAAAAAACTTATTATCCCTGCATTATCAACAGCTATTGGTATCTCATTAGCCGCTGGTATCGGTGGAGCAGTTGCTTGGTATCAATATAATAGCCAAGTCACAGCCTCTTTCGTTGGATCATCTGTCGCAGATACAGGCGTCCTCCAAATTGGCTACAAAACAATTGATAACAAAGGCACACCAGATGATACATCTGATGACGTCGAAGTCATGCACTGGGGCAAAGACTTTGTCCAATCCGGTGATGCTGCAAAATTAGTTCCAGTTACATTTGGACAATTAGGCACAAACAATGCATTACCATCTAAAGCTTATGCTTATCCAGAAGCTGGCTGTGGAACAGGCTATGAAGCCGATGCCACAAACAAGAAACCAGGTTGGGTTGAAGCTACCGAAGGTAAAGAATATGCTCAATTTGAACTTTACTTCAGAGCTTTAGAACCAGACAAAACAGTTACAACTGGTGACCTCAAAGGTTACAAATTAGTCGAAAGAAATGTCTTCCTTTCTGATTTCATTTGTGAAAACACAGAACAAAATAAGGTCGCTGATGAAGCTTTAAGAATTCACGTCGCACCAGAAAGCCAAAATGCAAATCTTTATTCCAAGACTGCAGTTACAGATTTACCACTTTATGGTAACCTCGATTTAGATCGTAGTGGCGATTCAGACAAAGCTGTCACAACAGCTTTCAGAGATTTAAAATCTTATGGTGTTGATACAAGTGGTGATGCTGTTTATAGCGAAGGCGATGCAATCGTCTACGGTAAAGATGGCGACAAACAAAGCACTAAAGCTTTAAGCGCTATCAAACAAGAAAGAGATTCCAATGGCAAAATGCCAACCTCTAGTGACACAACCAATTTTGCTAAGAAAGTTTTAACAACCAGCGCTTCTGGTGAAGTCAAAGTGACAATCACCATCTGGCTCGAAGGTTGGGCTCTCTTAAATAACGGCACAGAAAATTCCAACATTTGGAATCCAGCCGTTTCTGAAACAGGTGTCAAAGTCGGTTTACAATTCGATACCGGCATCTTCAGAGGCAACGACCTCAACTCTGCTGCATAATCAGCAAAAACAATCTACAATAATACTTTGTATTATTAACATTTATAATTAGTAATTAACTTTCAACATATTTTGTTTAGTTAAAAGGGAAGAGTTATCGTGAGAACGAATAAAAGGATAACAATTGGTTTAATATCGCTTGCGTGTTTAACTTCTGCTGCTCTTATAGGAACAGCAGCAGGATCTCTAGCGTGGTATGCATATTCCCGTACTGGTACTGTCTCATATAGAGGCACATCCGTATCAAATACTGCCTTACTTAATGTCGGTATTGTTGACGATGGTCCCACTTATAAAATAAGTGCAGCAACCATTACGCAATACGGACTCACTAGAGAATCAATAGATAATCACTCAATTGTTTTCTGCCACTCTACAAACGGTCTCGATTACCGCGTCATTCAAGAATACTTAAGTAATTCTACATATGCGGTCGATACACTCTCCCCTATAACTACACAAGTGCCATCATATGATGCTAGTGGTAACTTAATATTCTATAAGTCACCAGAATACGGACAAACCAACATCTCCAGTTACGCCGCTGAGGAATCTGACTATGTCAAACTCCCATTTGCATTCCGTGTCGGTAATGCGAATAACGAAGGCATCGTTTCTGATGATATTTGGTTAACTGGCTGTAGTGTTCAAGCCTCTGCTAAGAACATTCATGAAGCCGTTCGTATTCATTTAGATAATGGCACCACAAAGTTCATTATGAAACCAGCCAACAAGACAACAAGCAAGGAATCCACTAAGCTTGGTGGTTTGCTTGATTTAGACGGCGATGGTACATATGACTATGATGACGAATTAAAAGAATGTTATTACGGTTTGGCTGATAACGCTCCTACATATGCGAGTAGCGCCTATGGGCCAAGCACACAATTAGATAACGTCAACGGTGTTTCTGATACCTCTGAAGCTTCCACATTCTTAGCGAAGCATAATGAAAGAGCAAAGGCTGTCACTAATATCGCGACAATTGGGCCAAAAGTCGTGGAAAACGAAACTTATGGCACAGTGACTCCACTTATCAACACCACAACTGGTGCTTATTATGCTGGTGCCACAGGCAAACCAATTACCACAACCAGTGCGGTTACAGGTGTTGGCTATGCCACATTCACAATCTATATTGAAGGCTGGGATCACAGTGTTATTGACCAAGCTTCCGGCTATGATTTCAACTTAGATTTGAAATTCGAAATTAACAAAACAAATTAACAAAAACTATCTTTAACATATGAAAAAAAGTAATTTCATCCTCGTTTTTTACGTGGGTGTTATCGCTTTATGTGTTGCTACCGTATCCATGTCTATCGCATGGTATGCTTCTTCTACGCAGGTGCGCCTGGAAGGCATAGAGATGACAGTGGACTGCGATCGTGACTTGGGCATTTCTTTAGAAAGAGATGGCAAATACGTCGACAAACTCGAACCAGATGATTTGTTAGAAGTCGGCTTATTCTCCCCAGTTACCGCCGCACATGCTGATAGGTGGAAACAACAGAAAAGCGATATGCCTGTATTTTATGATGAAACGAAGTATTCATCGGTAGAAGAAACGGAACTAGTAACTGTGGCAGACCACGGTTATTACTCCCAAAAGTTCTACCTCAAGAGTGATGATGATATCTACGTCACAGTTGGTGTGGATAACACATTCATCAATCCTAAC
Source organism: Bacilli bacterium (assembly GCA_024696885.1). GTDB lineage: Bacteria > Bacillota_I > Bacilli_A > RFN20 > CAG-826 > CAJOLV01. The sequence continues at coordinate 1,423 of JAILGI010000067.1, read as the reverse complement.
CCAGAATACAACAAGCTTTACGCCAAAGAGCTTTATAAAGAATACCAAGATGGTAGTGATGAAGATTTAAAAGCTCTTAGCGAAGAAGACATTGTTAATAGATTGAATCGCTTAGTGGAATCGATGAGATATTCCATCCTCATCACAAGTGAAAAAGATTACGACTATGCGATTATTGATCCTCACAAAAAAGAAGAAACGGTCTTCGGTGGATTATTAGATAACGATAAAGACCATTTCTATGATTACTTTGTGAGGGGAGGCGATGAACTCGAAAGAGTGTATGGTGAATATACCGGAACCCCAATATGGGATGATGTTCCTCAAAGTGGTGATACCGGTTATAAAGATCCAAACGAAGAACCTTCCGCGTTTAACGCCAGACACAGAGATGGAGTGAGAAAGTTCAATCAAACAGAAAGCGAAAAACCTGAAAACGGATTTAGCTTCATGACTGAACCATCCATCAACTTACAAGACTTCAGTAAAGAAGCAAAACCATTCCACATTCCTGTTTATAGAAACCAACCGCAGGAAATTGTCATCTCTATTTATATAGAGGGATGGGATTTAGACAGTATTAACTGCACCAAGGGAGCCACCTTTATCTCCAACTTAGAATTTAAAATTGAAAGGGAATTTATTGTATGAGTGCTTATTTCGAATATTTACGTGAAGTGTTAACAGCATTTTTCAAAGACTTAGGAACATTCTTCTATAAGTGGATTGTTTCCCCATGGGTGGATGTGGGAAGTAATTTCAGCAATTACAATTCAATTTTAGGTGCATATTACAAACAATTTGGTTTTCCTGGTTGGTTATTCTTCATCATCTTCATGCTCTTCTTCATCGGTTTAATAGGTGCGATCGGCTTTGGATTATTCATCTTAATCCGTAAGTACATCAGATTCGTGAGAAGAGAACTCGATAAAGATGAGATGAGAAGACAAGTCGAAAGACTTAACTATGAGCTCTATAGCGCCACTAAAGAGAAAGACAAGATCTTAAACTTAAAGACCGCTTATATGGGCTTAAAACCTGCGGATGAAGAATCTGCGGCCGCAGAAGCAGCAGTGGAAAATAGCAATGCTAGATTCCCCAAATTATTATCCGTGGATGCTAACTATCAAGATAGAAACACCGCGATTATGTTTAAAGAGGGATTATCTCTTGAAGAAGTGTGTAACTCCTTTAGAAACTATGCGGCTAGTAAACTTGGTTTATATTACACGATTGATGTCGTTAGAGAATTATTCGCCGGTATTGCGACCTCTAAGTTAATCATCTTAGAAGGTATCTCTGGTACAGGTAAAACATCTTTAGCTTATGCTTTAGGTAAATTCTTCTGCTTTGACTCCGCGTTAATCCCAGTTCAACCATCTTGGAAAGATAGATCTGAATTATTAGGTTACTATAACGAATT
>JAILGI010000037.1 GCA_024696885.1 Bacilli bacterium | reverse complement strand
ACCTTCAGCGGAAACGAATTTAATATCTTTGCCACCGTTGTGGAGTCTGCCCTTATAAACTAAGGTTGCTCCTTGGTCGGCGGATGTGAATGTAACGACGTGTTCGTCATCGACTTCGTATGTACCTGGAATAACTTGTGGTGTTTCTAAGTCGATAACGCTTGCTGTTGCAGCACCGTTTTCACCGATGTCGATTCTAATTGTGTTACCTAATGTATTAACACCAGTGTAACGATCATAAACTGTGATAGCTTCTTTTTGTGTGCTAACAACACCTAATTCTGTAACGAATTTAACGGAATCTAAGAAAGCGATATATGGCCAACCATTGCCATCATTACCGGAGCTATAGATTTCGATCTTTTCTAACATTGCTGGAATATCGTCTTGATGGAGACCTAATAATTGAGCTCCTGTGACCATATTCAATTGATGTTGATCCCATAAATCCCATTTAGGATCATCTAAGGAAAGTGTGTATTCAACATATTCGCTGGAAACTGGTTTTCCAAGAGCGTATTTGAACCATGGTTGTTTTAATTGGCCATTGTACATGACTGATTTAGCATAAACCTTGATTCTAATATCGTTCATTTCTGGAACCATGAGTCTGAATTTTAATGCGTTAACAGCACCACCGATTTTGGTTCCATCGATTGTACCAACGATTGCGTAGTTATTGCCATTTTCCCAAGCATCAAATCTGAGGGCTTTTTGACCTTCTTCAGATCTGGTACCTAATGAAACAGTAGCGCCACTTTCTGATGACCATCCGCCATCTTTCCAACCAATGGCGTACCAGCCAGCATCGAGTACTTCGGCACTTTCGGCATAACTTTCAAAGTCATCAACAACCGCTTCTTTAACATAGTTTTGGTATTGAGCGGTAATGACTGTATCTTCAACGATTGGAAGTTCTAAGTTTCTATCCCAACCGAGGAATCTGTACATTGGAGATGTTTCATCGCCAGCTTTAGTTGGTTCCGTGCCATCAAATTTTGGCAAATCACCGTATTGGACTGTATCAGTTTCGAGAGTGTCACCGTCTGCATTCTTCCAAGTTACGGTGTAATTGTTGACTGATTGTCCAAATTGGGCGACATATGTTGCGTTACCTGTGACTGCAACTGGAGTTGGATCCCAACCTGTAAATGTGTAAGTGTATTGAGCATCACCTTGTTTTTCTGGTGCGGCTCCATCATAATTTGGTACTTGACCATATTCGACGGTATCAGTTTTAATCACTGTGCCATCTTCATTGGCCCAAGTAATGGTGTAGGACTTGACCGTTTGTTCAAATTGAGCGGTGTATGTAACGTCTGCTGTTACTTCGCTGATAGCTGGATCCCAGCCTTTGAACGCGTATGAGTATTGCGCATCGCCTTCTTTTGTTGGTGCTGTTCCGTCATAACTTGGTGTTTCACCCTTTTTGACGTTTTCATCAACTTCAAGGACGTTGCCATCATAGTTTTTCCAAGTGACTGTATACTTAGGTGTTCCGCCACCGCAGGCACTAAGCATCATTCCGCATGCGAAAAAGATTGGCAAAAGCGCATTTCTTTTCTTATTTCTCATAAGAACTCCTTTCCTGAAATTATTGAGTATGTTGGAAGAGCAGACTCTCTAACAATTAAATTATAGTTCCTGATTATTAGTTTTTTACCTAATAATTTAATAAACTTAGAGTGTTTTTCGTAAACAAAATAAAAAAGTTTACCAAAATAATAAACAAAATTTACGAATTGTTTTGGTTACCTCAAACTATTTTAGAGTGCGTATGCGCATATATTTTTATTAATTAAGGATTTATAGAAAAAGAAAATTGTTTATTAAATTTAGTATTTGTTTACTAAAATATGGGTTAATATAAAATCATGAAAGTATCGTTTAAATTGCTCATGTTAACACCTTTTATTTTTTCTAGTGTCGGCTGCGGTGGTAGCAAAAAAGAACCCACCCCAGTAGACGTCATTGTTATTTCTGGACAATCTAATGCAGTTGGCTGTACACACGCTGATTGTATTACTCGTTCCATGGGACATTCTAAATATCAAGAATACATGTCCGGCTATCCTGAAATTCAAATTGCCTTTGATTCATGGACTAAAGATGAAAAGGGTCTTTTCTATTCCCAAAATGTGTCCAAAGATGAAACATTTATGAAAACCATGTTAGGACAAGGAAATGGATTAGGTACATTTGGCCCTGAAATTGGTATTGCTGAAACAATGCATGAGAAATACGGTAATAAATTATTCCTTATTAAATACGCGTGTGGCGCATCTAACTTAAAAGATGACTGGGCGCAACTTGATTCACCAATGTATCCTCGTCTTATCAAATATGTGAAAAGACAAATGAAAAACTTAGAAGATATGGGATACACACCAATAATCAAAGCATTCTGTTGGATGCAAGGTGAAGGCGATGCATGGGAAGGTTACTATCAAAAATATTTTGATAATCTCAGTTTATTTGTCTCTAATTTAAGAGCTGATTTACGCGAATTAGCGGGTAACGTTGATCTTCCATTTATTGATGCGGGAATTAGTAATTCCCCTCAATGGCAATTCTATGGACAAGTTAACGAAGCCAAAAAACAATTTGCGGCATTAAGTGAAAACAATATTTATATCGATACAATCGCCGCAGGTATGCACACTAATGAAGAGCCATTCTCCACTCCTGATACCGCTCATTATGATTCCGAATCAGAAGTGCTACTTGGTCAATTATTTGCTCAAAGCTTTGAACCATTCTTAACACCTGTTGAAGATAATAAATAATTATGAAAAATCTCATAAAGACCTACAAAAGCACGTTCCTAGTTAGATTTGATAAAGATCCGGGAATACCTTATTTTTCCGTGGAAGATTTTCCTAATCTCCATTTAGAACATTCCAACTTTAGCAATCATTTAAACGTCACAATTAATTACTTTATCTATTATTACGATAATCCTCGTACTGATAAGGTAATCTTACTTTGCCCAGGTATAGGACCAGGCCATACAGCTTACCTTACTGAAATAGAATTACTTTGTAAAAAGGGTTATAAGGTTATTACCTTAGACTACATGGGCTGTGGTTCTTCTGAAGGTGATAGAATGCCTTCAATTAATGAACCCACAAGAGATGTTGTGGAATTAATTAATCACCTTAATCTAGAACAAGAGATTGTTATATTTGGTCACTCACTAGGTGCCTATACTGCATTGAATGTGATTAACACTATGCCATCAATTAATAAAGCAGTTATTATTTCTGGCTTTATAGATGTTGTTCACGAAATGTTAATGTTCACTAGTAATTATGCGGAAGCATTAAGAGTGAAGAACTATGAAAAGAAGTTAGACCCAGTATGTGGCAAGATCAATAACTGGAAATATTTAAAGACCACACGCGATAACTTACTCTTCATCCATTCTCAAGATGACCAAATAGTGAGTTATAAACTTAACTTTGAAAAAGTGGCTAAAATTACTAATCCATCCGTGAAAACATATAGTTTAAACCATAAAAGACACAATCCAACATATTCCGATTCAGCGATCAAATTCATGACTGAATCAATCGGTGGATATGAAAGATTATTAAGAGAGAATAGAAATATATCCGATCAAGAAAGAAAAGATTATTTCAAAGATAAACCCATTGGAAGGATGACTGAACAAGACCCAGTAGTGTGGGAAGTCATCATGAATTTTATTGAAAGATAGACCATTATTGGTCTTTTCTTTATAAGTTTGCTAAGATATTAGTTGAATTAATACATAAGGAGTTTTCATATGAATAGATTCATGAGACTAGCTATCAATGAGGCTAAAAGAGGTATTTTAGCCGGTCATGGTGGACCTTTTGGTTGCGTTATCGTCAAAGATGGCGTGATCGTCGGTAAAGGTCATAATCAAGTTATTAAAAATCAAGACCCCACATGTCATGGTGAAGTTATGGCGATTCATAAAGCCTGTAAAAAACTTGGTACATTTGACTTATCAGGTTGTGAATTATACACAACTGGCGAACCTTGCCCAATGTGCCTAGGCGCTATCTTATGGGCCAATATAGACAAAGTCTATTTTGGTTGCAATATTATCGATACTGAAAAGATCGGTTTCAGAGATAATAAATTCTATTCATTAACCGATGAAGAAAAAGGTGAATTCATTAAAGAATTAGACCGTAAACAGTGTTTAAAACTCTATGACTTATATATGTCATTAGAGAATAAAAAGGAATACTAATCGTGGGACTTAAGAATTTCTTTAAATCTGCGAAAACAGAAAACCTATATACATTAGATGGTTGTGTACCACCTCAAAAAGCGGTTTTATTTGGCTTACAACATATTTTAGCTATGTTTATCGCTAATATCGCTCCTATATTAGTGGTTATAACCGCTTTAACACAAGTTGGTAAATTTGAAGGAATTAGTGAAACATCTGTTATTCAAAACGCTATCTTTGTAGCGGGTTTAGGAACTATATTACAACTCTATCCTTTATGGAAATTTGGTGGCAGATTACCAATTGTTGTCGGTGTCTCCTTTACCTTTGTTGGCATGCTTATTTTTGTTGGTTCAACATATGGCTATGGAACGATGATTGGATCACTCATTGTCGGTGGTTTATTCATTGCAATCATGGGTATTTTTGCTAAATATTGGAAAAAATTCATTAAACCAATAGTGGCCGCATTAGTGGTTTTAGCTATTGGATTATCACTCCTCTCTGTGGGTGGTGATTATTTCGCTGGTGGTTCCTCTACAACAAGCACCGTGTTTGCTTTTAAATCCGGTAAATCCATTTTAGTGGCCACAATTACATTATTAGCTTGTTTAGGTTTCCAAATTTTTGTAAAAGGTACATGGAAAAACCTATCCACATTATTTGGTATCGCTGTAGGCTATATCGTTTCCTTATGTTTTGGTGGAGTGGATTTCTCCGCTTTCAGTGGTGTTAGCCCTATTGCTTTACCACAATTTTATAATTTTGGATTAATTAGATTTGATATACGTGCAATATTGCCAGTTTGTTTAATCTTCTTAGTGGCCTCTACCGAAGGTATTGGTGACGTTACCGCGACATGTAAAGAAGGTTTAGGTAGATTACCAACTGATAAAGAAATCAGTGGTGCTTTAGCTTGCGATGGTTTAGTTAGTGCAACTTCCGCTTGCTTTGGCTGTTTACCTTTAACTACCTTCTCACAAAACGTCGGTATTGTTGGTCAAACTAAAGTTGTTAATAGATTTACTATTTTATTAGGCGCAATCATTATGATTCTCGCTGGTTTATTCCCAGGTGTTGCCGCGGCAATTAGAACTATTCCAACCCCTGTTTTGGGTGGTGCCTTAGTTATGTTATTCGCCTCTATTGTGGTTTCTGGCTTAAAGATGGTCGCAGAATTAGGATTTACACCTAAGAATGTCTTAATCCTCACCTTATCTTTAGGTGTTGGTTATGGATTCAGCTTAATCGATGGTTTCTATCATCGCTTTGGTGATGTTTGTGAAAACATCTTCTCTAATCCAGTCGCGATGATTTTCTTAATTGGTTTAGTCCTATCCTTTGCTATTCCAGATAGTTTTGGTTTAGAAAAGAAAAAGGAAGTAGTGGAAGAACCTCCAAAAGAGGAAAAACCACCAAAAGAACCTAAGAAGAAAAAAGAAAAGAAATTAGATTAACGAAAGGAGTTTATATATGGGTTGTTCAAATCTTCGTCAAATGACTAAAGGTGGATTAGACATGCTATTATTAGCATTCTTTGCTTTAGGCACATTTTTAGGCATTGCAGTCAACTACGTCGTTGTCATGTGTGTTTGGGGATACTTACATGCTATGTATTATTATGCATTGTATGGTTACATCGCTGGTTTCATTGTTACCGCAGTGTGCTTACCATTTACATTACTGTTTTTAAGATTTGCTACATTAAACATCAAAGAAGGCGGATCACATCCACTTCTACCATTAGTGCTTACTGGTAGCTATTTCTTATTATTCTTAACCATTGCAATGTATATTCTCGCTATCTTCTTATAAACAAGAAAAGCATATAGAACACTCCCTGAAAATGGGAGTTTTTTATTGCCAAAAAATGAAAAAGAAGCGGGATATGCATATGTTTTCTTAAATTTTCACTCTATTTTTATCATGGATTTTCATATAACAAGTAATGAATGATAATCTAACGCCATATAAGTGTCGTTTTATTTTTATCAAAAATTGATATAAAATAATTTAACATTATGAAATTTAGAAAGAGTTCTCATAATTTAAAATATCGCATCGTAAGAGCGGTTTTCCTTTTCGGCTATCTCACATGTTTAGTTGTTTTAGGCGTGGAAGCCGGCACACCTGGCAAACAATCTGCGGCGAAGTCCGATATTGTTGGAGCGACAATTGAGAACATTTTAAATGACATTAATGGTGACTCTGCAAAAGAGATATTACCCACTGGTTGTTACATTACAAATGAACAAACCGAATTTAAAGTTGGTGAGAAAACTCAATTAAATATTTTGACTTTACCTGATGACGCTACTTATCAATCATATTCATTTAAAACTAGTGATAGTGAGGTAGCGAGTGTTAATGAAGTTGGTTCCGTAAAATTCTTAAAAGCGGGTTCTGTAACCATCACTGCGACCAACACTAAAGTCAATACAGTTAAAGATACGATTACATTTACTGCGACAAACATTGATGTGACATCATTTACTTCCAGCATTGACGCCACAATTAAAGATGGTGTTTATCAATTAGAAGTCGGCGCTAGTTACGTTGTTAAAAATACATTCACACCAAATAATGCGACCATTCAAACCGTCGCATATGAATATAACCTCGCTAACGATTATATCGAGATGGAAGATGATACGATTAACGTAGTTAAAGAATCAGAAGGTACTTCCTTTGACCTAGTGGTGAAATGTGGTGAATTATCAAACACATTAAAAATCAAAACATATAACCCATCAGCCGAAGAAGATGATCATCCTTTAGTAAGTTTAAAAGCCAGTAATGTCACTAAGTATATTAATCAAACCAGTGCTTTTACCCCCTCTATTAAATACAACCCAACATCCACATCGGAAAAATACCGTGGATATACATTATCTAGCAGTGATACAAGCGTCATAAAAGTTAGTGGAACCAAATTAGTGCCTCAAGGTGTTATTGGCCAAGCCACAATCACCGCAACATCAACATATGATACGACTATCTTCACTTCATTTACCGTTTACATCAAAGATAGAGCGACATTAACACAAGCAAAGATACTTAAATACAGTGAAACAATGTATGTTGGTAACACTCAAAAACTAGTTATCCAAAATACACCTAGTAGTAACCTTTCATTAAAGAAAACATATACTTCTTCTAATCCAGATGTTGCCTCTATTAACACATCTGGTTCTATCGTCGCTATCGCTCCAGGTACCACAACTATTACCTATCAAGCACATGATAAAGTGCATAACATTGATAAAAGTGATTCAGTGACCATCACAGTTACGGAACCACCAGAAGGTGTGGTAAGCGATATCGAAGTTGGTCCATTGCAAGGTGAAAACCCAGTTGTTTTTGTTGATGAAGAAGTGGATTTAACACAATATTTCGCAATCACTAAGTTCATCGGAAAAGAAGATACTGATCAAACTGATTTTGAATTCTATGTGGATACCCAAACATATCCAGGCACTTTAAAAAGTGATAATAAAACATTTACCCCATCTATGATTGGCGATTATGTCGCTTATCTCAGCTATAGCAATAATCCAGGACAATATCTTTATAAAGAAGTAAAATTCACATCTATTGCTAGATTCAATGTTAACTGTGAATCCACATACTATATGGATATTGGTGACACCGCTGATTTTGTTTTATCTACAGTTGGTGATTTCTACCAAACATATCGCATCTTTGTTGATGATGAAGAAATCTTTGACGTGGAAAGTGACAATGAAAACATCCACATCTTTGCTAAACAAAGTGGAACTTCATTCTTAAATATTGTTCCCATCATTCACATCAATGGTGAAGACATTGAAATCCCTAATGGTGCGAAAGAGATTACTTTAGTAAGCCGTGATATTTATACCACTCAACTATATGTAAATTTCTATAACGAAAAAGGTGTGAAATATGAACCAGATGAAAATAACACCATTATCTTATATGTTAATCAAAAGGCGGAATGTAAAACCATATTAGATGAAGAAACTACAAGGTCTAATGTCAAAATCACTAGTGATAGCGATATTGTTTCTATTAAGAATGGTGTCATCGAGCCAAAGAAAATAGGAACTGCCTCAGTTAAAGTTAAAGAAACACATTCCGGAATTGAAAAACAATTCGTCTTTAAAGTACGTAACTTAGTTAAGGTTAATGAAAGTAGTGCGTTTATAATCAGTGGTATTTTCACTTATAACGCAGAAACCAATACCTTAACTATTACTAACGGTGATTCCGTATCTATTCGTTATAACTTTGATAATTCATCTACCTACACGAGAACGGTATACACAATAATGAATACCAAAATTGCTTTAGTGGGTAATGATGGCACAATAACCCCGCAAAGGGCTGGTAAAACCGTCTTATCTATGGAAGTTTATGATGCAGTTTCTTCTCATTTATCCAGTGAAATTAACATTGTTATTTTAAAGAGAAACTTCGTGCAAAACGTCGAAGAATTCATGTTAAGAATTAGAAAACTAGTGGGACATTTCGGTGCTTTCTTAGTGATGGGTATATTCTCCACGGTGACCTACTTCATGTTCTTAAGAAAGAAGTGGTTCCCATTAGGTGTCGCAATTAATTTCTCTACAGGTTATGGATATGCTGCATTTACTGAATGGATTCAAACATTAACCCCAGGTAGATCTGGCTTAATGGCGGACGTTCTTATTGACTATTATGGCTTCCTTTTAAGCGCGACCACAATTACAGTATCCCTCCTAATTGTTGGTTTAGTTATTTTCATTATTAATAAAAAGAAAAAAGAAACTAACATAGAAAATGTTACAATAGATAATATCCCAATCAAAGAAGGCACTCCTAATCAAAAAGAAGAAAAGAAAGATATCGTTGATGAAATTATTGAACCTGAAGACAAAAAGGAAAAGAAAGAGGGCAAGTAATGTATAGAACGCTGTTTAATCTTGGTATTAGTATCGTCGCTATGATTGTCTTTAGCGTTCTTTTCCTCACCGCTGCCTTTTCTGGTGACATGAAGAATAAGAATGAAAAGCTCTTCTCTGGCTTGATTTTCTCGGTTCTTATTTGTGCAACTTTTAATACCGCGGTGTATTGGACGCGTTTAGGAGAAGTGGATATAGAATGGTTAAACTATTTGCTCACTATTCTCCGTTTTATCGCAATTTACATCTCTAATATATTTTTCTTGCTATATTGTGTTAACTATTTCGAATTATCGCCAAAACATAAACACGCCTTTTTCGCTGGCGCCATATTCTTGAGCGTGGCGTCAACATTCTTTGTGTCCCTTAACCCCATTTTCCATTACTTTTATGAATTTGACGGTTATAAATTAAAGAACGCTCCGTTCTTACCATTAGCTTATTTATCAACGATTATTGTTTTAATGTTCTGCTTTGCGGTCGTGGTCATTAAAAAGCCAAAGATGTTGAGTGAAAAGGTTGCTTTTATTACATTTACTTTCTTACCACTTATCGCTTTAGCGTTGCATTTAAAATTTGAAGAATATTCAATATTTACCATTGGTATTATTGCTTCCTTCTTATTTCAATTCCTCTTCTATTACATTCAACGTGGTAAAACAATCGCCAAACAACAACAAGAATTATCAGAGCAGCAAATCCGTATTATGCTCTCCCAAATTCAGCCTCATTTTATTTATAATTGCTTATCATCTATTTCCTACTTATGTACGAAAGATGGTAAAAAAGCGGAAGCGGTTATCGATGACTTCTCTAATTATTTAAGAGTTAACTTTTCTAATATTAATCAAACGCGTATCGTTTCTTTCTCTAAGGAATTAGAGCACACACAAGCGTATTTAAGATTAGAAAAATTAAGATTTGAAGATCGCGTAAATGTTGTTTTTGACATTAAAGCCTCTAACTTTGTTTTACCTGCCTTAACTCTTCAACCAATCGTGGAAAACGCAGTTAAACACGGTGTTTGTAAGAAAGTGGAGGGTGGAACAGTCACTATTTCCTCCTGGGAAGATGGCAACAACTATTTCGTCAAAGTAAGTGATGATGGCGTGGGTTTTGACACAAAAAAACCATTGAATAATGACCGTGAACATGTTGGTTTAAAGAACGTCAGTAATAGATTGGAACACTTATCTTTTGGTAAGATGGAAGTGTCCAGTAAATTGAATGTAGGCACCACTGTGGTGATTAGTATACCTAAACAAAATCAAGATGATAAAAAGGAGACAAATAAATGATCTTTCTAGCCGTTGATGATGAACATCTTCAATTATCCAAACTCGTAGCAGCGATAAAAGAAGCCGCTCCGGATAATGAAATCCATAATTTTAGAAACCCATTAGAAGCTTTAGAATTCGCTCAAACACAAATTATTGATGTTGCCTTTTTAGACATCGAAATGGGTGGTTTAAGTGGTATTGAATTAGCTAAGAAATTAAAAGAGATTAACCCTTTAATCAATATTATTTTCGTTACAGGCTATACCGAATATGCCTTAGACGCGGTTACAATGCATGCATCTGGCTATCTAACTAAACCAGTAACCAGTGAAAAAATCAAAATGGAATTAGAGGATTTAAGATTCCAAATTCCACATCACGCTCCTGATAAATTGATTAGAGTACAATGCTTTGGTGACTTTGAAGTTTACTATAACGAAGAACCCGTTAAATTTGCGAGAAGTAAGACTAAAGAGATGTTTGCCTACCTTATTGATAGACAAGGCGCAATGGTCACAATGAGCGAATTATCTAAGCTCTTATTTAACGAAGATAAGTCATCTTATGTTCGTAACTTAGTCGCGGATTTAACCAAAACCATGAAGGATTTGCATATAGAAAAGGTCATAACCAAGCGTTTCAATGGTATCGGTGTTAACACTGAATACATTGATTGTGATTACTATGATTACCTCAATAATGAAGCCTATGCAGTAAAGAAATATCGCGGTGAATTCCTCAATCAATACGAATGGGCAAAATCATTGAAGAATAAGCATTTTAGAAAGAGATCATAACGTGAGAGTAAAGAAAAAAGGTGGTTTTGTTAGGGTATTACTTAATATCCTCTATTGGGCCTTTTTCTCTTGCCTTGTTTTTGTCATGGTTAATCAAATCATTGATGAAAAAACACAATATAAAAGCCCCTTATTTGGTCATCGTGTGACGGTTATCGTAACGCCAAGTATGGAAACCGTT
>JAILGI010000029.1 GCA_024696885.1 Bacilli bacterium | reverse complement strand
AATATCCTTTTGCATTAACCTATATAATTTTAATATTCAATTTTCTTAAACTTTAATAAAATATTAAATTTCATAAATATTCTGATTATAACTGACTTTTTTTCCTTAATTTTGATGTTAAATTCAAAATGAGTTTACTAATTTAATAAACCTACTTAAAAGCCCACTTAAAATTAGAAATTTATTTTAAAATGCTTATGATATAAGAATTTATTAAAAAAGCAGTATATATAACTGCCAATTTCATATAGTTGGAGCACGCGACGGGAATCGGACCCGCATATTCAGCTTGGGAAGCTGACGTTCTACCACTGAACTACGCATGCAGCGATATTATTATTTCACTATTTTTAATTTTATAAAAGAGAAATAAAAAGTCCCTTCTATTGAAAGGACTTATTCATCAAACTGGTGGGTACTGACGGGATCGAACCGCCGACCTTCTGTACGTCAAACAGATGCTCTCCCAGCTGAGCTAAATACCCACTTTTGCTGGATGCGCTTTTTTAAGCGCTCAATTATTATACATAGTTTGTTAATAAAATCAAAGGAATATTTATCATCAAACTTAAATAGATGAAAATAAGCATTATAACAGAAAGGAATGTTTGTAATTACTTTAAAGTAATGACGATGGAATCGACATAGAATGTGTAGTTAGCGAGGATTTTACTCATTTGGAAATATCTCATTCCATCACTTGGGATAATCGTATATCCATCGTGTTGATTAGCATATGTTGATAGTGTTAATGTTTCATCACTAACTGTATTATCACTGCCAAATTTGAATTCCCAGACATCAGTGTTATCGTAAACCGTTTTATTGGTGTTTAATGTGATTTCAATTTTTTTAATGTCGCTTGTAAATGCAGTTGTATTCCAAATAGAAGAATACTTTGTATCTTTAATTCTCATTTGAATGCCATCACCATAAGCACCTAATTCCGCATAGGCAAATGTGGCACCTAAAATATTGACATCCGATGAACTTGCGTGATAGGCCACATTAGTGTCTACATAGCCTAATAAAGAGGAAGCGGTTAAGGTAAATTCTTTATAGATGATGCCTACATGAGAAGAAACGATAACTGCGTTAATCTCTTTAGTGCCGTTATAATCGGCGCGGATGATTAATAAATCAAGATACATACCAGCGTATAAATCTTTGGTATCATCGTTAGTCGTGAAGTCATGAGGATTAGTGTAATTATATACACCACTTTCATCATTCCAAGATAAAGCGGATGCATCAGCGGTTAATCCCCAAGCGAAGTATTCACCACTATCGCCTAAGAAGGCATAACCGTGTTCATCAGCGCTTGATGTGGCGTTTTGGTCTCTATCGCAGAAGGAATATAACATGACGTTTTCCACGTAGAATAACAATTTTCCATTGCCATTGATATCATTCCAAACTTCTTCCATAGTGGCATTGACCATAGTGGGTTCTAAGAATGACCATTTAGCGGTGAATGTAAGATTGCCATCCACTAACCAGGTTCCTGTATTATCCACTAAGTTGTCCTCATAATACCAACCTTCAAAAGTAGCATCATCACGAGATGGGGTTGGTAAGGAATATGAATGGTTATATTGAACACTCATTGTGGTTTCCGCTAGGGTTCCACCATTAGCGTCTAAAGTTAAGGTATACGTATTACCATCATTCCAGTGAGCGGTTAATTCCAAATCACCCGTTCTTCCTGGTTCAATAGCGGTAACTTGACTATTTTGTTCATCAAACCAGCCAAGGAAGGTATAACCAGTTTTACTGGGACTTAATAGAGTGAAGTTTGATTCTATTGAATAAACTCCCGGATTATCCACAGTGGTACCACCAGCGAAATCATATTCAATTAGATAATATTCGACATCCCAGTTTGCGGTTAAAGTGATATCTTCAGTAACCACATAACCAAAGAACACCCATGGTTCACCTTCATATGTCCATTTATCAAATGTATATCCAGTTTTAGAAGGAGTGATCGGTTTATTCACTTTTTCACCATGTTCGACGAGGACTGGTTCAATATAAGAACCATCTTTGGTGTCGAATGTAACAGTGTGATAGGTTTTGGCTTCTAAAGTAGATACGCGAGCGGTTAAGGCATTGATTTTGGCGTTATAATCGTTTTCTAAATCTCTTAATGCTTCATTCATTTCTTCTTCTAAAGCGGTGATATCGTTACCTTTTTGAGCGATAGCGTTTTCTAGTTCAAGAACTTTGTTTTCGTAATCTGTTCTTAAATTAGAAATCTTGGTGTTGTAATCTAACTCTAAGGCTTCTTTTTCACTGAGGTATTGAGACTTAAAAGCATCAATAGATTGCTTATTCGCGGTGATTTGCGCTTGTAGATTTAAGACTGCAGCAGCATAGTTTTCATCTAATGCATTTAGTTTAGCGGTGTAATCATCTTGGATTTCTTTTTTATCATTGATAAGCTTTTGATTTAAAGCACTAATCTTAGAATTGTAGTCGCTTTCAATAGCGGCTTTATCATTATTGTGCTTGGTTTCTAATGTGGTAAGTTTAGTGTTAAATTCACTTTGCAATGCTTCTCTAGCTTCACTATCGGTCTCCGCTAAAGCGGCGATTTTTGCGGTGTAATCATCAATTAAATCTTGTTTATCGCTTTCTAACTTTTCATCAAGAGCGGCAATCTTATCGTTATAGTCATTTTGAATTTCGCTGATACTGTCATTAATTGTGACTGAAAGAGCGTTAAGTTTGGAATTGTAGTCCGCTTCTAAAGAAGCTTTATCGCTATTGTGTTTGGTTTCTAATGCTTCTAAAGCGGCTTCATCTTGCGCAATTCTTGATAAGAGGGTTTCTACTTTTCCATCGACATAGTCTTTGAGGTTAGAAATTTTACTGTTGTAATCGTTAGTAATCGTTTCTTTATCATTATTAAATTGCGTGGTTAAAGCTTCTATTTGTGTGTTAATAGAATCAATTTCATCTTCAATTTCTTTAATTTTCGCATCGTATTCCGCTTTTATCGCCGCGTTCTTTTCATCCATCTCGCTTCTTAAAGATGCGATTTGCTCTTTCAAACCTTTGATTTCTTCATTTAAGGCGTCGATTTGTTCTTGGAGATGTTCATCCATCTCATTTAACGCGGAGATGTCATCTTTATAACATCCCGATAAAGTAAAAGCCCCAAAAC
>JAILGI010000015.1 GCA_024696885.1 Bacilli bacterium | reverse complement strand
CTCGTTTCAACTTAACTAATTCGAAGTAATCACTAGTAGCAAGTGTTTACTTTGTAACTTTAAGAGAAAGTTCCATAAAGAGAACTGTTTTCGTTATACAAATCAACTTTTTTCTTGATTTCTAATAGTTAATTATTCCTTTCCTAATAAGGTGAGAATGCTTTTAGAGATAACAATACCATCATGTTCTGCAAGATAGATTTGACGGATATCACGTGGTAAAACATCGCCACCTGCGAATAAGCCCGGACAAGATGTTTCCATCGAACGGTTTACAGGTACGGTTTTGTATTCATTTAAGACACCTTCGATTTGGACGAATTGGGTATTGGGAATTTGACCCACTGCAGGAATAATACCTTGTAGTTTGATGATTCTTCTTTCACCTGTTTCGCGGTTTTCAATTTCAATGCCTTCCACTTTCTCTTCACCAATTAAACGATATGGGATATATGGGGTTAATATTTCAGCATTAGGTGCTTCTTTGAGTTCATCGACGAGTTTATTAGAACCTCTGAATTCATTTCTGCGGTGAATTAAATAAACTTTCTTTGAAACATGGAGCATATGGATAGCTTCTTTTAAGGCGGCGTTACCACCACCGATAACGATGACATCTTGGTCTTTAAAGAAGTGACCATCGCATAAAGCACAATATGTTAAACCATGCCCAAATAGTTTATCTTCGTTTTCTAAACCTAATTTACGATCTTTAGTGCCACTAGCGATAACTGCGGTTTTGCTATAGTAAGTATCTCTATCAGTTTTAATGGCAAAATGATCATTTTCCTTTTTAAGTTCTAAAACTTCTTCAGGAGTAATTTCAATTTCCGCTTGGTTTAATCTTTCAAATAAAGCAAAAGCTAAATCTGGTCCTGGAATTTTTGTAAAACCAGGATAATTATCGACACGAGGAGCAACATTGACTTTACCTCCTGGTGTACCTGGATCAAGAAGTAAGAAAGAAGCGTTTTTCTTTTTTAATTCCAAAGCGATACGCATGCCACATGGGCCAGCGCCGATAATAATTGAATCATAGATTTGTGCCATCGATAATATCCTCCAATTCTAAGAAGTTATTTAACCAATAATTTGGTTTGTTGTTTGTGTCTATTTTTCTTGGTCCCCATTTCACTAAAGCGACATCCACATTAGCGTTTTTCGCACTTAGATAGTCACTAGTGTTATCACCGACATAGAGAACTTGTTTTTTATCTAATATATGGAAGTGTTCCATACATTTAATAATGCTCTCCGCGTGTGGTTTGGGGTTTTTAACATCATCGATACTAATAAAATAATCGACGATATTTTCTAAATGAATGACCTTTAAACAATGCTCCGTACTAGCGTGAGCTTTGCTTGTCACAATAGCGATTTTTACTCCCTTATTCTTTATTCTTTCTAATGTTTCTATAACATGGGGATAAGGGGTAACGGTTTTTGGATATAAATCCCATGATATCTTTACGAAATCCTCTAAGATGGCATTGGTGTCACAGTTAGGGAATTCTTTTTCAATGGTCTCTTTAATAGGAGGGCCAGAGAAGTAATATATTTGCTCTATTGGTGTATACACTCCATGACGGTATTTGTCATAGAGAATATGCATCGATTCAACGAGCATTCTATCGGTATCAGCGACAGTGCCATCTAAATCTAATAAAAGCAAAGAATAATGGGGATTTAGCATAGTTATTTATTTGCATCCAACATTTTAGGAATGGAAATAGCTAATCCTAAAAGGATAGAAATAGCGAAGGATGCGCATATTAATCCGATGTTAAAGGTGTTGAGTAAAGGTTCACTCTTATCGAATGTTCCTTGGCTCATAAGGATAGCGCCTACGACTGCTAATGAGGTGCCGATTACACCAATTGCAATTGTGGAAATTAAGCCCACCATAAAGTCGTTTGGTTGCGCTTGGAATGTACCTTTTTTCTTACGAATGATTCTTCTAATAAGGTGGTTACCAACGATTAATAAAGAACCCACGATTAAGAAGGCAAATGACCAGAACCAGCTCCAGAATCCCATCTTATAATCGGAATATCTAATAGGTTCTAAAAGAACTCTTGTTAAACCATACCAGATGATATAACCATATCCTAAATCGCCTAATTCCGTATATTTTCTTAAGCGATTGCCAAAGACATGGGCTAAGACAAAGAAGCCTAATAAATTAGTGATACCTTCAATAAAGAAGAGAGGGACGTATAATTGTCCCGCTGGGGCGGTTCCTGCGGCATCAGAGAAATGAGCATTATTAAAGATGACTTTTGGTAACCATCTCCAATACTCTTCACTCACAGCGACACCGTGTACTTCACAATTGAAGAAGTTACCCCATCTACCAACTGTTTGAGCGATTAAAATAGAGGGGACAACAATATCAAAAGCAAGGGCTAAGGAATAGCCTTTGTTTCTCCATTTAAACCATAAAACACCAACAACAATACCGGTAATCGCACCACCTAAGATGGTTAAACCACCTTCTTGCATATTGAAGATTTGTCCTAAATTATCTTTATATTGATCCCATAAACCAACGCAATACCATAATCTAGCGCCTATAACACCCGCGGGGAAGGCGACATAGAAGGTGCTTTCTAAAACACCGTGTTTTCCATATTGTAAATAGTATTTATGGTCAGCGTATAAATAGACATATATTGCACCACTAACGATACATAAAGCATAGAAAGCGAGGTTTGGTTTACCACTATATGGGGTAACAAAACCATCATTCCAACTAAGACCACTTACTAATGGTCCAGTGAGGTTTAAATAATCCGCAAAACCATTAGATAAGAGGAAGATTGATAAGAACATAACAGGGAAAGCAATCATTAAAGCGATAAAGAATGCTTTATCAATATTCTCTGGAATCTTTTTCCCATAGTAATGGAGTAAGAAGGTATGCAAGGAAATAAAGCCTAAAATACCAAAACCTAACGCTCCAAAGATGGTTTGAATAACTTCTAATAATTGAGGGGAAATGCCTGCCCATCCATAAATGGATAAGAACATAGCCATTAAGGATAAAGCAAAAACTCCTCCAGTTATTCCATTAGTAATAAAGTATGTTTGAAAATCAATTTTTGTGACGTCATTGAGCATTACTTCTCTTGTTTTAATAATGGAGAAAACAAGGCTAGCGACTACTAGTAAAGCAAAGACGATAAATAAGACGATTCCTACCATATTAACAATAATGCTCCTTCTTTAAGACTTTCTTTAAATATTCACCCGTATAAGATTTGGGGTTTTTCATCACTTCTTCTGGGGTTCCTAAGGCGATAATGGATCCACCTTTATCACCACCACCAGGACCTAAATCGATGATATAATCCGCTACTTTGATGACATCTAAGTTATGTTCGATAACGAGAACTGTATTACCGCTTTCGACGATTCTTTGGAGAACTTTTAATAATCTAGAGACATCATCAGAATGTAGACCAGTTGTCGGTTCATCGAGAATATATAGCGTTTTCCCGGTTGGTTTTCTTTGTAACTCGTTAGCGAGCTTCACTCTTTGGGCTTCACCACCACTTAAGGTTGTCGCTGGTTGACCGAGTTTTATATAGCCTAAGCCCACATCATAGAGGACTTGTATTTTCTTTTTAATAGATGGGCGATTTTCAAAGAAATGCAAAGCGTCTTCAATCGTCATCTCTAAGACATCGTAAATTGTCTTTCCTTTATAGGTTACTTGTAATGTTTCTTCGTTATATCTTCTTCCTTGACAGGATTGACATTTGACATAGACATCAGGCAGGAAATTCATCGGAATGCGTGTAACACCTGCGCCTTGGCACTCTTCACATCTTCCTCCAGTGACGTTAAAGGAGAAACGACCTTTATCAAAACCACGCGCTTTGGCCTCGACTGTTTCTGCGAATAAATCGCGTATATCATCGAATAATTTGACATATGTCGCGGGGTTAGAACGTGGGGTTTTACCGATTGGTTCTTGGGATACATCGATGACTTTATCGAGATATTCCACACCTGTAATAGAGTCTACCGCGCCTATAATTTGCTTTTCGTTAGAGAAATGCTCACGTAAGTATTGAAGAAGTGTTTGATTGATTAATGATGATTTACCACTTCCAGAGACACCTGTCACAGCGACAAAGCATCCTAAAGGAATATTCACATTCACTTTCTTTAAGTTGTTACAAGAGGCACCTTTGATGGAAATGAATTTGCCATTTCCTTTCTTTCTCTCTTTAGGAATAGGGATAAATTTAGTACCACTTAAATATTGACCAGTTATGCTGTTTGGACATTTAATGATTTCTTCTGGTTTACCACTAGCGACGACTTCACCACCATGAATTCCAGCGCCTGGTCCAATATCGACAACATAGTCTGCGGACCTAATGGTTTCTTCATCATGTTCCACGACAACCAAGGTATTACCTAAATCACGCATGGATTTCATCGTGGCGATAAGTTTTTCACTATCTTTTTGATGTAAACCAATACTTGGTTCATCTAAAACATAAAGGACACCACTTAGTTTGGAACCAATTTGAGTGGCTAATCTAATGCGCTGTGACTCTCCTCCACTTAAGGTCATCGCCATACGGGATAAAGTTAAATAATCTAAACCGACATTACATAAAAATGAGGTTCTATTATCAATTTCTTTTAAGACTAAAGAAGCGATATCTAATTGTGTTTTATTAAGGATAGAGGGTAGTTTTCTTACCCAATCTCTTAATTCATGGATTTGCATCTTTGTAATTTCATAGATGTTTTTATTATCAATTAAAACCGATAATGCTTCTTTATTTAAACGGGCTCCATGACATGTTGTACATTCCACATCATGCATAAAGGAACCATACCAATCTCTTGCCCAATCGGATGTGGTTTCGTTATAAAGTCTTTCTAATTTTGTTTTAATACCTTCAATTCTTTGATAACGGTTATTCAGATTACCAGAGGAAGATTTTAAAACATATTTATGCACTTCTGGAGAACCATTAAAGAGGATTTCTTTTTGTTCATCTGTTAAATCTTTAAAGGGTTTTGAAATTGGTATTTTATATAGTTCACATAATAAACGGAATTCCTGCCACTCAAGGTTTTGTGAACCCACTGTATGGGCATAGTATTTAATCGCACCTTCGGTAATAGAAAGATTGGGATCAGGGACAATTAAGCGGGGATCCGCCTCTCTTTTCATACCTAAACCACGGCAATCAGGACAAAAACCAAGTGGGGAATTAAAAGAGAATAGACGTGGTTCAAGTTTAGGTACGGAGAATCCACATATAGGACATGTATGTTTATCAGAGAGTAGTTTTTCTTCTCCATCATGATAAATAATTAATAATCCATGTGACCAATCTAAAGCGGTTTCAATAGAATCAAAGATGCGGGAACGGTTTTCCGCTTTTACGATAATGCGGTCCACGACTAAATCAATATTGTGTTTTTTGTTCTTTTCTAATTCTTTGACTTCATCGATAAGAATGAATTCGTTATCAACACGTAAACGGGTAAAACCATTGCTTCTAATCTTATCTAAGATATCTTTATGTGTTCCTTTTTCCGCGTGTACGACTGGTGAAAGAAGTTGAATCTTACTACCTTCTGGATAATTTAAAACAATATCCGTCATGCTGGTGGGTGAAAAAGAAATAATAGGCGTGTGATGGTTGGGACAATAAGGAACACCGATACGACCAAATAATAATCTTAAATAATCGTATATTTCGGTGACCGTACCCACGGTACTTCTTGGGTTATGAGAGACGCTTTTTTGATCAATCGCAATACTAGGAGATAATCCTTCAATAGCATCAACATCTGGTTTATCGTAATTGCCAAGGAATTGTCTAGCATAGCTAGAAAGGGATTCCATATATCTTCTTTGACCTTCTGCGAAGATGGTATCGAACGCTAAAGTGGATTTACCACTACCAGAAAGACCAGAAAAGACAACAAGGGATTCTTTAGGGAACTCCACATTGATGTTTTTGAGGTTATTTTCTCTAGCGCCTTTAACGATGATTTTTTTCTCTATAGCCATAGTTGAAATAATTATAACACTTTTAAGTGTAATTATTTTAATAAAATTATATAATAGTAAAGCGTCGTCGGGACGTAGCGCAGCTTGGTAGCGCACTTCCTTGGGGTGGAAGGGGTCGTCAGTTCAAATCTGATCGTTCCGACCATTGAAAAATAACAGCCTTATTAAGGCTGTTTTTCTTTTCATCATTTATGTTATTCAATGACGTAATTATCTTTATCTTTTTTAATATGTGATTGATAGAAAGCTTTGAATGATTCAATCGCGTTTTCGATATCTTTTTTACCCGCGGTTTCATTTGCAGAGTGCATAGCGAGTTGAGCAAGTCCCACATCCACGCTGAGTAAAGATACGTGGGAAAGCAATATATTTCCTAGTGTGGAACCGCCTCTAATATCGCTTCTATTTGTGTAAATTTGATATGATATCCCACTTCTTTTTAATAATTCCATAAAAATTGAAGAGGATAATCCGTCACTTGTATAACGGTTAGAAGCACTATATTTAATAACAATTCCTTGATTCATTTTTGGAGCGTCAACTGGGTCGGATAATTCTCCGTGATTTGGATGCACTGCGTGAGCGTTATCCGCGGAAACAAGGAAGGAGTTTGCTAATGATGCTTCCAAGGAAAAATCTAACTTTTTACTTAATAAAGTAAGGATAGATTCTAAATAATCACTATCCGCGCCTGTTGAGGAAGAGGAACCCACTTCTTCATTATTAGCTAAATATAAAACATTAATGACTTTTTTATTATTTATTTCTAAGAAGGCTTTTAAGGATGTAAAAACACATTCTAAATCATCTAATCTTGGTGAAGTAATAAATTCGCCCCACTCTTTAAGTTGATCGCGATTATATAAATATAAATCATGAGATAAGATATCTTCTTCTTTAATATTTAATTTATTAGCAATCTTGCTTAACAAAGATTCTTTCATTTCGAAAGTAAATGGCTGTGTATCAGTGGCGAAATTATATTTATATCCTTCATTAATTTCTCTATTTAAATGAATAGCGACATTAGGAATAAGGCATAAATCCTCATCAAAATCGATTAAAGATGATGCAATTTGACTATCTTTTTTATAAGTTACTCTACCAGCGATAGAAAGGAGACGATCAAACCAAGAAGAGGCAATCATACCTCCATAAGGTTCCACATCAATTTTATGATAATTACTATTACTGCTCTCTAAGTGTGGTTTCACTTTAAAGCAAGGTGAATCAACGTGACTGGCGATGATGTTAAATGGATAATTGTTCTCTTTTGCATCCTCTCCTAAATTAAGAGCGATTAAAGATAAATCCATTCTTTTGAAGTAGATTTTATTAGGTATGTTTTCGTCTATATTTTCCTCAAAAACACGTGTATATCCCGCGTCAATTAACATTTTCTCCGCTTCTTGGATAGCGAAAAAATTAACATGTGCGTGATCGATAAATTGTTTAAATTCTTTTAAGATTGCCATAAAGAATAACTCCTCAAAAAGTAGACATATTATATCTTATATATAAAAGAAAAGGAATGATTATCATTCCTCTATTTGTTTCTTAATTTATCAATGACTTCTTCGATGTTGTGGTCTTTAATCATTGTCACAGAATCAAAGAATTCATCATCTTGTTCATTTGGATATTCGTATTTTTCAAATAACTCTTCTAAGATTTCTGGTTTGATAGGAAATAGACGATTGAGGTTTTGACTTCTCACGACATCCTTATCTAAATCAAAGGCGACAAGATGGATTTCTTCATATAGTTTTCTAAATGGCGCGATGATGGATGTACGATACTTACAAACACTGTTGGTCGCATCTAAGATGCAAATGCCATTTTTATCCATCGCATAAACATGGGCCATACCATAGAACATTTTCCAGACTAATTTATCTTCATCTAAGTTTTGTTGATTGCCAGTGACTTCATATCTTAATGCATCAGAGCTGACAACATAAACATGACCGCCTATAGCTTTTCTAAAGGCATCTGCGAAATATGATTTACCACTACCGGGAACTCCGGATAAAAGGATTAATTTTGCCATAAATAATACCGTAATTTAGTGTAGCAAAAGGAAAGGTAAAAATAAACAAAAATAAAAGCGGGTTTAACCCGCTTAATAATTAACTGAATTTAATTATTTAACTTCTGCTTCCGCTTTCGCTTTTAATTCGGCGATTTCTTCTTCGCTAATTAAGCCAGCTTTGAGTAATTTACGAGAGACACTTCTAATATCTTTTTTAACGGCTTTTAAAACGACTTCTTGTTCTTTACGGGAAGCGATTTTACGTTTGACACTGTTTAAAAATGCGTCTGGAACGTATTCGGAGATGATTTTGTCGCCTTCTCTCCATTGACGATAGTTATAAATATGACCAGAAATATTTTTCACGGAGATATATCCACGTGGTAAAGAATCGATAATATTTTCGATTTCTGCTTGTTCTTTTAATAATTCAAATAGCGAGTCGAATTGTCTTTGTTCTTTTTTCATAAACATCTACTCTCCTTAACCTACGATAATATTCTAGATAAATTCAATATTATTTTCAAGAATTGAGTTTAATAAATATTACCACACTTTCAAAATTATCGAAATATTTTTTATTTTTAACCGAATTAAATAAAAGTGGACCTCGCGAGGAAGTCCACTTTTTGCATGGTTTTTTAAAGATTAGAGACCGAATTTCTTAATTCTTTCGAATCTGTCTTTAGCGTATTTCTCTGACTTCGTTAAGAGTTCTTCAGCGTGTGCTGGGTTGACAATTGGAAGTTGAGAGAATCTTGTTTCAGTCATGACGAAGTCGCGGAATTTGCTGTAATCAGGTTCTTTCATATCAATGGTTAAACCTGGTTTGCCTTCTTCCACTAAACGTGGATCATAACGGAAGATTGGGAAGTAACCGCATTCAACAGCGAGTCTTTCTTGTCTCATGGAGTTGGCTAAGCCACCTTTAATACCGTGGTTAGCACATGGTGCGTAGCAGATGACTAATGATGGACCATCATAGCTTTCGGCTTCTTTAAGGGCTTTGATAGCCGCTATTGGGTTGGCACCTAAGCTGATTTGAGCAACATAGACTTTACCATAGCTCATCGCGATTAAGGCGAGGTTCTTCTTAGCGGTTGTCTTACCACTAGCGGTGAATTTAGCAATACTACCAGTTTGACTGGATTTGGAGGATTGACCACCGGTATTGGAATAAACTTCGGTATCGAGTAATAAGATGTTAACATCTTCATCGTTAGCGATAACGTGGTCTAAACCACCGTAACCGATGTCGTAGCCCCAACCATCACCACCGACGATCCAAATGGATTTATCGGCTAAGTCGCGTTCATATTGTAAGACTTCTTTAACGCCTTCATCTTTACTGGCTTTCACTAAGGCCACTAATTCTGGGACGATAGTTCTCATCGCAACGCGATCTTTAATCTTGGAGAAGTATTCATCAATCTTGGCTGCTAAGGCTTCTTCCACGCCTCTTTCTTTAGCAGCGGATAAGATTTCAATAATTCTTCTTAATTTGGCGTTTGTCGCCACTCTCATACCATAACCGAATTCAGCGTTATCTTCGAATAAGGAGTTGGCCCAAGCAATACCTTGACCATCTTTATCGGTACAGAATGGGGTTAATGGGGTGGAACCACTGTAGATGGAGGAACATCCTGTTGCATTAGCAACTAACATATCTTTACCAAATAATTGGGAAACTAAACGATAATATGGGGTTTCACCACAGCCCGCACAGGCACCGGAGATTTCCATGTATGGCATTAAGAATCCAACACCTTTAACGGTGGATTGCATTGCGGCTGGTAATCTATCACCTTTATAGGTGACGTGTTTGTATAAGTAATTGGCGGCTTCTTCTTGTTCGAAGGCGTGTTTGGCTTCGACCATTTCGAGAACTTTCTTGCCTTGTTTATTGGCTAAACATTCACTGACACAAAGTCCACAACCAACGCAGTTACGTGGGGAGACTTGGATACGGAATTTTAAGCCTTGTAAGCCTGGACCCATAGCGGCTAAGGATTCTTTCGCTAATTCAGGAGCGGCTTCATATTCTTTTTCATCCATTAAGATTGGACGGATTGTAGCGTGAGGACAGACGAATGCACATTGGTTACATTGGATACATCCTTCACTATGCCAGACTGGCACTCTATCAGCGATACTTCTCTTTTCATTGAAGGTAATATCGTTTCTCATTGTGCCATCAAGTAATTCGTATTCTAAGAACTTAGAAACTGGTAAGTCATCACCACCTAAGGCACCCATCTTGGCGACATAGGAATCGAAGTAATCATCACCTGTTAAAGTGACTTCGGCTTTTGGTGAGAGTTTTGCCCATTCTGGATTGACTTTCACTTCTCTTAAGCCTTCTGTACCAGCGTCAATGGCTTTCCAGTTGAGTTCAACAACGGCTTGGCCTTTCTTGGAGTAGGACTTTTCAGCGAATTTCTTCATCCATTTATTGGCTTCATCGTAAGGCATAATGCCTTGGTTGAGATAGAAGAAGGAAGCTTGGAGAATGGTATTTGTGTGTCTGCCCATACCAATTTCGCTAGCGATCTTATTCGCGTCGATGACGTAGAATTTCGCTTGTTTTGTCGCTAATTGATATTTGACACGGTTTGGTAATGTTCTTTCTAAGTCTTCATCGCTTAAGTCAGTATTAAGTAAGAATGTACCACCGACTTTTAAGTTTCTGAGCATATCGAACTTATATAAATAAGAATCAAGGGAGCAGCTCACGAAATCAGCGTTTGTGACGTAGTATGTGGAATGAATTGGTGATTTACCAAATCTTAAGTGTGAACGTGTGACACCACCAGCTTTACGGGAGTCATAGGCGAAGTATGCTTGTGCATATTGACCTGTGGCATCACCAATAATCTTGATGGAGGATTTATTGGCGGAGACTGTACCATCACTACCTAAACCATAGAATAAGCAGGATGTGTAGTCGCCTTTAACGTGATATTCATCATCCACAGGAATGGATAAATGGGTGACATCATCGTTAATGGAAACGGTGAATCCGTGCCAATGTTTTGGCGCTTTTAAGAAATCAAAGACGGCCTTCATGTCTTTTGGTTGTGTATCCTTACTGGATAAACCATAACGACCACCGATAATTTCAACATTTAAGTCACCTAAAGCACTGACGACATCTTCATATAATGGTTCACCAACAGAGCCAGCTTCTTTTGTTCTATCGAGAACAGCGATTTGCTTGACGGATTTTGGTAAGACCGCTAATAAGTGTTTCGCGGAGAATGGACGGTATAAGTGAACTTTCACTAAGCCGAGTTTCTCGCCTTTTTTATTTAAATCATCGATAACTTCAGTAATTGTTTCGGTAACGCTACCCATAGCGATGATAACTCTATCAGCGTTTGGATCACCATAATAGGTGAATGGAGCGTATTTACGACCGGTTAATTCAGATGCTTTTTCAAAGTATTTGCAAGCGACTTCAAGAACTTCTTCGACTTTCTTGTTTTGTGCTTCTCTACCTTGGAAGTAAATATCGTCGTTTTCCGCACCACCACGGGTTACTGGGTGGGTGTGTGGGTTCAAAGCGCGTGCTCTGAATAATTCGACTTTATCCATTGGAAGGAGTTTCTTCCATTCAGCATCGTCGATGAATTCAACGTTTTGAATTTCGTGTGATGTTCTAAAGCCATCAAAGAAGTGACAGACAGGATATTGAGCATCAATCGCGGTTAAGTGGGCAACGTTTGTCAAATCAGCGATTTCTTGGACTGAATGTGAGCAGATCATTGCGATACCAGTTTGACGAATAGCGTAGATATCTTGGTGATCACCAAAGATGGATAATGAACGTGTGGCTAAACTTCTTGCGGAGACGTGAAGAACTGCTGGTAAACATTCGCCAACCCATTTATAAATGTTTGGAATCATTAATAACAAACCTTGGGAAGCGGTATATGTGGCAGCTAATCCGCCGGCTTGAAGGACACCATGCACTGTTCCAGAAGCACCAGCTTCTGATTGCATTTCACTAACTTTGACCACTGAGCCAAAGAAGTTTTTGCGGTTTTGTGAGGCATAAACATCAATATTTTCCGCCATTGGGGAAGAAGGAGTAATTGGGTAGATGCCTGCAACTTCAATGTAATTATAAGAACCTAATGCTGCTGCGGTATTACCATCAACCGAGAGCATTTTCTTTTTAATTTCGGACATTTTTGTTCCTCCTAAAAATACCAAATTCATTTTACGTGTACGTGTATGCGTTTAGCAAGTAAAATCACAAAAAGTTAATTTTTGTGAATAAAAATCCACCCTCTCGGATGGACTTTATTATTGTATTTCGCGCTTATTTTTTATTTTTACGCTTCTTTAACTCTTCGCCTGCTAAGCGCCTAATCATGCGCAAATCTTTATCTGTTAAATAGGCACCTCTATCGATAATGCCACCAACAGACATCTTCTTATAAACGAAATCAACAACGGATTCGTATTCTTCTAATTGCTTTTTAGAGATGACTTCAACAGGGACAACCGATGTCTTTTTATCTTCTAAATCAGAGATATATTGTTTGATTTGAGGAACTAACACTAAAAGGTTATATTCAGGATCCATCATGAGCATTGGTTCAAAATAGGACAATGTTTCATTGATTACTTCTGGATAGACACCGATGACGCGTGATAAACGTTCAGCGGTGACATATTTCGCTTTAATTTTTGTTAAACTAGAAACATATTTTTTTAAAACGGTAACACTTGGTGCTTTCATAGTATTCACTTCCTATTTTCTTATTTTACTTAATGTAATTTATTTTCTCAATCTCATTAATAAGTTGTTAATGGGCAGTAATTAGCGTGAGCGGTTTGACTTTGGGCGTTAAAACGGGGGCCAAAACCACCATAGTTATTATATTCTCTAAATGTTGCGTAATGGTCATCGGTATAAACAATAACAGGGGTTAAATCGTAACATGAGAATCCATTTTCCCATACGACTAGACGACCAACACCTCTATTGCTTGTGCGGTAAGAACCATCTAAATCAATATCTAATTCATGATAATAGGGATAATAAGTGTCTGGTGCGGTATTATATGGGACCGCATTAGCGTAGCCGTCTGTTCTCGTATAAGTAGATACTAAACGGGCATATTCGCCAAAGTAGTAATATAGTTCAGATGAATTTGAATCGTTTTTATAGTAGAAATTGGCGGGGAATGCATGGAACGCCATATAGTAATTAGAAACATCAACAGGATCAGTATAAGCAACATCACTAGCGTACAAACTGGAACTGTTTTCTAAAACATAACTACTGGAATAGTAAGTATATTTCTTACTATATCCATCAGCGTCAGTGGCATAAACAGAGGAGACTCCATCCGTTAAAGTACCAGAATAGGTGACTGGTTCATAACGGTAACCAGAATAGTTATCTAAGAAAGAATTACTTTGTGAAACGTTGGTGTAGAAGATAGTTAAGCTTTGGATTTCTATATATCCATAATCACATGTAATAGCGAAATATGAATATTGTTCTTTGCCAAATTCAAAAGTTCTATTCGTGAAAGAATCGACATTAGTTAATTGATATTCATATGTATTACCAGGTGTATTAAATAATACTAGCTTGCTATTGATACTTTCACCTTCATAAGTGATGGATATTCCATTTATTCCTTTAATAGGTGTGGTGTTATAAATACAAGATGGATAACTAGGAAGATATTCATATTGATATCTTTTACCTAATAAACGTAAATAACTATCGTATGATACGGTTGTGCGGTAATATTCATAGTTCACACCATCGGAGTAAAAAGAACCATAATTACCAGAACTATATGATGAATCAGTAGCGGAAAGAACACTATCAAGGACTATTGATTTTCTTTGTTCAACAGTGCCTGTTCCTTCACCATTGCCACCGGTGTTACCGCCATTACCGCCGTTTCCACCGCTATTTTCACTAGTTTCACCAGTATAAAAATAATTTTGTATTAGCGAGCAACCAGATACAAAGGGTATAAGTAATAATAACGGGAGTATTTTTAAGGTCTTTTTCATATTAGATATTTTGGAATAAATTCTTATTGAACGAATCATTTGAAGAGGAGAAATCAGAAGCGTATAAATATCTACCAGAATTATATCCGTTTCTAATTAACCAATTCTTTAAAATAACGCGATAATTATCATCTAGTTGATCAACTGCTTGTCCAGAGAATGATGGGAAATAATCAAATACGCGATAATCATTCGTGTGGTAAGCAAGATAATCAATACAGGCAATACGATATGTTTCGTTAGGATCTATTTGATAATTGAAAGTAGGATTAAAGCAAACGTTGTTGTAGCGATAGACTTCTCTAACTATGTCAGAACCCGTAACATCAATAATATAGACAATATTATCGAATGGGAATGATTGATACAAAGTAGCGTATGTCCATGGTCTATTGCTATACGTTTGCGGAAGATAATGTCTAGCGGTGTTGCAATAGGAGAATATGACATCTTGGTTTTCAATTTCACATTGATCAAAGATGGCTTTACACATTAAATTGACCGCTTCATCAGAAGTTGGGAAATAATCTGCGTTTGTCGCCACTACTTCGCTTGCTGCAGCTTCACATTCGCTATTATATGTCGATACGATATTAGCAATATCTGCATCGATTTCTTTAGCGTATGTTGCCACTTCATTAGTGTATATCTCGCTTATTTGGGTATTTGTGACCTTTTTTGTTTTTGTATTGTAATCGAGATGAACTTTGCCAATCATCTCACCATAAGAGCCAAATTGGGCGTAATGTAAATTGCCTTCTCTGCCTTGTTGAGCTTGATGGGTATGACCACATAGAGCTAAATCAATATAGTTTTCTAAACCATTATACATTAAGTCTTCTTGTCCAGTATGACAACTGGCAATAACGATATCAGCACCTTTTTCTCTTAAAGAGGTGGCTTCTTGTTTAATAATGGAAATATGTTCTTTAAAACATACATCTTTAACATTAGTGGTTGTGATGGAGGTGATTTGATGTTGACCAATAATACCGACGACTCCCACTTTTAAACCATTTTCTAATGTTGAAATAATCGAGGAAACACCAATATCTGATTGTTGGATATTGCCTTCTATTTTATTATCAAAATCATAATCGTAAACATTCGCCGCAAGGGTAGGAACTGTGTATCCCTTATAACTTCTTCTTGTGTTTGCTTTTAAAGGTTCAATACCCCAGTCAAAATCGTGGTTACCCACTGTTCTAGCGTCAAAATGAGCCGCGGCCATAACTTCGGTAATCATCGCTCCATGATTGTAATTAGAATAGATAGAACCTTGCCAGGTATCGCCTTGATCGAGCAATAAGGTATTTTCTTCTTCACCTTTCATCTTCATATATGTACCAAATAATTCAATACCCATAGAGGAGGAAGAATATTCCACCGCTCCATGGAAATCATTAGAGGCATAGATATCTAAAGATAGAGTTCCTTCTGGTTTTGTGTTTCCACCTTCATTACCGGAACTACCAAAAAACTGACATCCAGTTAAAGAAAAGGCTAGGAAAGTTAATATAGATGTAATGAGCACTTTTTGGTGTTTCATATAGATATGATAATTGTTTTTTTATCAAATAACTAGTTTAGTAAAAGAAAAATGTCCATTTCTGGACATCAATACTTCAATGGTACCCCCTTAGGGACTCGAACCCTAGACCCACTGATTAAGAGTCAGTTGCTCTACCAACTGAGCTAAGGGGATAACGCAAGTAGTATTCTATAATAAACGAAAAAAAGTAGCAAGAAAGTTCTTTATTAACGGAAATTATAATTATTTATGACGATCTTTTCACTATTGCTAGCGCTCAATAAAGAACCTCTATAAGCGGATTTAGAATTCCAATCGCAGAAAGCAAATTGAACGGTTATTTCGCCAGCATCTACAAAATCATTAAAAGCGGAATATTGTGATCCACTAGCGGCATAAAGAAGGATATCTTTCTTTTGTGTGACATCAGTTAAATAGTAATTGGTGTAATATTGTGCTTCTACTTTCTTTAAATAACATTTTGTTTCATAAACATTTGTAGATAAATCTTCAGAGGAATTAGTTAATAATTGAATATCTTCAAAAGTCATGTTTTTAATAAATGAATCGGTTGAATATTTATTATTTCCATATAAATCAACGACCAAAGTAGCATCATCAATGCATGATTGTCCGACGTTTGTGGAACCATCTTTTTTTACATGGCTCCTGGTACCTTTCATATACACTTCATCGCCTAAACTGATTTGTTTTAATTCTTCAGATTTTGTTCTCACGGCGATAGAACCTGTTTCGTCAATGAGATAGAAACCAGTTTGATTAACTAATGATGCAGCGACAATACCATGCACTATTACTTCTTCACCATCACTTGTGTCAATTGCAGCTTTCACATTAATTGCATCTTCAGGAGGAGTTACATAAGCTACTTTGACATTGATTTCCATTTGCGAAGAATAAGTTAGGTAATTAGCTTTTAAGGTTAATTTAACCGTGCCTTGTCCTTCGTACAAATGCATGACTAATTTGTCGTTTTCATTGACGAATTTGATTAAATCTTCATTACTAGATTCATATGTAATAGTAATATTTTCTAAACCAAAATATTCATTAGATACAGAGGTAATAACTTCTAAACTTGGGTCGCTATTATATTGAGCAAGGAATTGATCTTTAACGTAATATTTAAGAGCATATTCAGGAGCGTATGTAGGATTAAATTGATATTCTTCTTCCTCCACAAGAACAGGGATAAAACGGAAGAAGCAATCACTTGATGTGGATTTACAGTTAAGTGGGGATAGATAAACTTTATTTACTTTGCCGTTATAAGGTCTTAAATATGTGAAATCATTACCATTATTCAAAGAATAACAATAAGATCCTGTTTTATTGTCTAAATCATTAATATAGAAATTAGTAAATCCACTTCCAGGAACTTCGTTAATAAAGGCATCAACTTCAAATATTGATGTGGTGATGTTTTCACTAACTGGTGTTTCTAAAATATCTTTAACTGTAGATTTTTGAATCCAAGTTTTATCAAATTGTTTATTGCTTTCTTTATTATCTATTAAATGTGGTTCTTGGATTTGACAACTTCCTTTATAGCCAAATGTCGCAGCATTTTGTTTCTCTCCATCGAGGATATAGTATGTTTTTGTGCCGGCAATTTTAACTTCATTGCCCACTTCGACACGAGAGGCGAGATCCACACCATAGACATAAATGGAATTTGTATTATCGACGAGGAAAATACCATTAGGAACTCTTCCATTAGCGTATGTAAAGCAAGCGACAACGCCAGAAATCAAGACTTTGGAGCCTTCTTCTTTTTCTCTAGCGGTGTTGATGTTCATTTCTTCATAGTTTTTAATGTCAAATTCTTCTTTATTTGATTTGAATTTAATAAGCCAACTTTGACCTAATTCAGGTGTGCCATTATATGTTTTTAAAAAACCATAAACATAAACAGTGTCGCCCGTATATGGTTTTTCTTCCATCTCGGAATATTTTAATGATCCATCAGAGGAATATAGACCATATATTTGCATTTCTTTTTGCCCATCAGAAATATTCATTTGCCCATATGTTGGATTAGTGATGTTCGTGATAACACCGGTGACGTATTGTCTTTCTTCGGTACCATTTTCACCTGCTTCTAAAGCCATATCATAGGCTTGGCTGACAGTTAAATACTTGTTATCATCATTATTCTCTTTTGGAGAATGGCCATTACAAGCACAGATGGATAATAATCCCGCAAATAATAGATATTTTATTTTCTTAAGCATAAATATATTCCTCTCATACATTCTAGCACAAATGAAAAAAAAGAGTGGAACGAGTCCACTCTTTATTGCTCAATAATTAAATTAGGCAGCTAATGTAATGACGATGCTAACGAGTTGGCAGTTTGCATTTGTTTCGGTTGTGATACCGAAGAAGCAACCTGTTGTATTATCAGCAAATTCAAACAATTGTGAAGAACCAGCAGCGATTGTGGTTGGTTCAGCAACGGCTGTAGCTTGTCCGATAGCTGTATCGCTAACGACAACACTGAATTTTGAGGAGTTTGATGCGCCTGTTCTTGTTGTTAATTCAACGGATTTAATTGCAGAACCTAATGCTGTAGCGTTGGCAAATAAGGATTGTGCGCTGAAGCCTTTTGAGTTGAGCATTAAATAATATTCATTATTATATGCACCTTGATAGCCATTAAGAACTGTATAATCAACGTTGTTCATTGTGATTGTGTAAGCTTCGCCAACTGTGACATCGGCTTTTGCTTTTAAACCATCGACAGCGGCAGAGAAGTCCAACGTAACTGTTGGAGCAACAGCGGCTTTAACTGTAACTGTAACAGAAGCAGTTAAGGAACCGGCTGTAGCGGTAATTGTAGCTTCACCAGCAGCAACGGCTGTAACGACACCGTCAGCAACTGTAGCAACGGCTGCAGCAGAGGATGCCCAAACGACATCAGCGTGTTTGCCATCTGCAGGTGTGAATGTAGCTGTTAATTTTTTGGTTCCGCCTTCTGTTAATTCGAAGTTTTCACCGATTGAGAGAGCGGTAGCGTCTGGTTGGACATATTCTGTACCACCTTCAACGCTAATGATAACTGGGGAAACAGCTTCTCCGGTTGGGGATTTCTTTGCACTTAAGTAGCAAATTTCAAAGACTGGGTTTCCTTCAGCTGGTTGGTAAAGTTGAGCATAACCATGAACGACAATTGTGGCGCCATCTAAGCAACCATCAGCTTTGTAGTTCTTTGTGATGCTTGCATCCATTTGGCATGAATAGAATTGGAATGCATAGTCTGTAGCTTCTTTGTGATGAACTTCATCATAAGCTGTCCAGGAACCAAAGTTAGCAGCATATGTTGATCCAGCGGCAAGCTTGGATTTAACATAGTATTCTTCTTGAGAAATATCGCCACCAGCATAGTCTTTCATGACTTCATGCATTTCTTCAACTGTATATGCAGTTGCAGCAGATTTTCCATCGTGTACAGGTTCTTTTGGACCCTTGCTACCACCACAACCTGTCATGGCAGCTAACGCGAGGATTGGTAATAAGATTAGTTTCTTATTCATATTATCTCCTTATAAATGTTCCCATTAATGGGATTGATAATTATATTCTATCAAATCCGTTTGATTTATCAAGTTTAAACACTAACTTATTAAAATATCTAAGATATTATTAATTGTTTGTTGTGTTACACCGATATCAAGTAGATAATTGATAGCTCTTTCTTGGTATGTTTCACCATTATATTTGCGGAGTACGAAGTAATAACCGCTTTCGATGGCTTTAACTTGGCAATATCCGCCACCGATTTTTGATAAGTTGGTGAACAAATAATCGTGATAGATATCATCATCTTGCACACCTAACAAGGTTTCTAAGAGGAACGCCATTGCGCCTGTTCTATCTTTACCTTGTGTGCAGTGGAAGATTAATGGGTAATTATTTCTATCACCTAATAAATTAAACATTTTAGCGATGTTTTGACGATTGCTTTCGTTTTTGGCGCTATTGGTGTGACTTAACACTGTACTTCCCTCATAATACATCGGGCAGTTTTCATATTTGACAGTGTCACCTAATGGTGAAGATTTGATTCCGCCTATTTCATCATTACCTTCTTCATCGAGTTCTGTCTTTCTTAAATCGATGTCGGTTTTAATGCCTAAATCATTGACTAAAGTATTAATACCTTTTTTGGTAATGGTAATTTTTGGAGTGGCTACACTACTTTCGTTCAGTTTCGCGCATCGATAAACTAAGCCCTGTTTAACCGTTTTTCCGTTTTCTAAGGCGTATCCACCGATATCACGGATATTTTCTAATCCATCTACTAAAATGTTGCGTAGACCACTTTTTACAGTGAAAGAAGCAATATCACTGGTAAATGTGTTAGAGGGATATGTGGCGTTTACCCGCCAATAATAGGTCGTTCCGGTTTTTAAATTGTAAACATCGAGGCTTTTCTTCTTAATTTGATAAGTGATGGGATTAGACATATTTTCATTTTCACTTATCTCCACGACATACTTTTTCGCGGATGTGACTTTAAATGAAAGTTTCACCGGTAATGGTTTTTCTAAATCTTGATCACCACTACCGTATTGAATGAGGTTGGTGTTGTAATTGTTATCATCTAGGAATTGTTGTTGCAAGTCTGTATGGATATTAACTTCATCCTCATTATTTAATTCAAAGTGCACTTCTTTTGGGTCATTAGAACAACCTAAAAGGGTAAACATTAAAGGAATTAGGATTAATGGATATCTTCGCATATTTATCCTCCTTGATAAAAAACCTAGGGGCGACCCTAGATTTTTTGTTTAGTGATGTTTCAATTATAAAGCAACAGAGATAGCTTCTTCTGCGGAGAAGTCTGCTGTGTTGACTGGTGATAATTGTGGAACGTTATAACTGGATAAAGCGCCTCTGAATGCGAAGACATCGGATGCGGACATACCGGATAAGGTATTCTTAATAGCGGTTTGAGCGGCAGAACCAATGTGGTAGTTGACGTATAAGAGGACTTCATTGCCTTCGGAATCTTGAACAGTGATGCTCCAGTGGGAACCGACTGATAAGACACTTGGATCTGTAGAGCCGTTTTTGTCGTAGGCTTTAACTTTTAAGCCAGAAACTTTGATTAAGTTACCTGTATCTTTTGTTTCGGCAGCTTTAACTTCTGGGACAGTCATTGTTTTGAGACTTGTTGGAGCGATTTTTGCGGTTTCAACAGGATCTGTAACAACTGTAATCTTTTGTGGTTTGACTTCGAATAAACCATTATATGGGGAGACTTGACCAAAGACTTGGATAATTTCGCCTTCATTAATGAGTTTATTGCCATCGGCATCAAAGAAGTAATCGGTAATTTTACCAGCGTAGAGTTGGACACCATCTTCACCATCGGTGAGGAAGCAACCGGAATATAATTGATCTTTGGTGTAATCAAACCAAGCGGAAACTCTACCTGTGAATAAGACCATATCGTCTTTCTTGGCTTCTTTAATCTCGGCGATTGTACCGGATTTGGTAACTTTCACTAAAGTGTTGTAGCTCTTTGTGGCGAGTTCTTTACCTTTAAATGTATCGGTAACTGTTAAGCCTTTTGGAGCGACGAAGTTTTCGCCATAACCGGCGAAGGAAATCTTGGCTTTTAATGTGTAGACAGCACCTTCCATTGCAGCGGCTTTTTCATAAGCTGCGGCTTCTTGAGAGGTGATAATGTCAGCGATTAATTTGCCATCTTGAAGTTTGAGGTATTCAACAGCGTATGTTTCTTGAGCGGTTAATTCATAAACGAGGGAGAAGTTCATACCAACTTCGTCTTTTTCCCATACTTTTTCATTAACTGTGGTCACTAATGCGGTTTCGCCATAGCTAACACCTTCACCGGCGAATTTGGAAAGGTTGACACCGACTTCACTTAAGGCTTGAGCGCCTAATTGATTGACGATTTCTTCTTCTGTTCTTGTTTCTACATAGCCTTTAGAACCGCAAGCGGCTAAGACTGGAAGGGCCATCATAGAAACAACAAATAATGTAATTTTCTTTTTCATTTTTATCTCCTATTCTGCGATTTGGATGACATCATCTTTATCGCATAATTTAATTTGATAAGTACCATCATCTGGATCATCTTCATCTGGAGCAAAGAATGTAATTGCACCAGTTAAAGAGATGGTTTTGTTAGAGAAGTATTCCCAAGTGGTAATTCTAGTTGGGTTTTCTGGTTCTGGATCATCACTTGCGTAGCACCAAACATCATCAGGAATACGAATGTTGATGGTGTTATTACTGCTATCGCGTGTCTTTAATGTAAAGGCACCGGATGCTTTTTGTGTGGTCTTATCAATTTCATCATAGCCACCATAAACATGTAAGTCATGGATGTTAACAACGGTGTTCATTGCGGCTTTGCTAGAAGCTTCTGGGATGGTGATATCTTTGATAGTGAAATCATTATCTCTAGAAATAATTTGCATATCGCCATCGCCTGGTAACATTGGGTTATAAGAAACGTCAACTAATTGTGGACATCCACCCATAAAGGTGTAGAAACCGATTAATTTAACTTTGTTACCTAATGTTAATAATGGTGAATATGATTTGTACATTGTGAAGACATATAAGCCATATTGATTGCCAGCATCATCGGCATCAACGATAAAGCAGTCATATGAACCATAAATTTTACAGACGATGCCTGTAACTTCAATCTTCACAGCGTTGAATTTGGAGTTAAAGCCATTAGCGACAAATTCATCCGCTAATTCTTTTAATGTTGTTGGGGTGGCTGGTCCATTATAGAAGTCTGGGTCATCTTTACCACTCCAGATGTTGAGTTTGAGATTTTGAGCTTGTAAGTCAGCATCGGTGAAGTATTGAGTTAATGGTGAACCAGAGATGGATTTACCTGTAGATAAACCTTCTTGGACGAGCATTAAGTTTAAGCATCTTAAATCGCTAACTTTAGCGTTTTCTTTATTACTAATCCAGACGAATGCTTTAAATCTGGAACCAGTGCTATCAGGAGAAGCGGCGGTACCAATTTCAGGAATATCATTGGTAATCACGATTGTTTTGGCTTCTGATAGTTTCTTTTTTGTAAAGTTACTAGCTTTTTTACCATAAGGTTGAATCTTACCAGTGGATTCTGGAGTATCAACACCGAGGTATCTGGCTTTCACTAAACGTTGAGCGGTTTCCACTTGTGTAAAGTGGGTGGTGTCACCATCGATATATTTCTTAACGGTGACTAAACCGATGCCGTTATTTAAGAATGATTTGCCCTCATATGTTAAGGATGAATCTAATTTGCATTGAGAAACATAGTCAACTTTATTTGAGCAACCAGCGAAAGCGCCGATAGAGGATATTAATAAGGCAACTGGTAAGAAAATACGACGTAATTTCATTTAATTGTCTCCTTAGTTGTCCATACCTGTTGTTGCGGTTGTATAAGCTTCAGCAAAGGCTTTGTCAACGTTTTGATCACGGATAAACATATTAGCGAAGATACCACCGACGGCTTCTCTAGCTAATGCGGAACCGGAATAAACAGCGGAGTTATAGAATCTACCGTTTAATTGAGCGGTACATTTACTAACTTTGGCTTGTAAAGAACCACCATTTAAGTAGTCTTTATAGCTCTCTAATTGATATGCGGATTTACGAACTGGTTCATAACCGGAACGTGTAGCATATGCAGCGGTAAATTCAGTTCTCACTAAGAATTTGTAGAAATTCCAAGCGGCTTTCTTTTGCTCTTCTGTACCTTTCTTAAAGAAGCAGATACTTGGACCTTGAGAAATGTAGCGATCAGCATCTGTTCCGTGAACTGTTGGAACTGGAGCGATTGCTTGTTGGAAGTTAGAGGTTGTTTGATAGGATGTACCACCGGTAGAACCAATGGACATAACGCATTTACCTTCGGTGAAGTATGTAGAAGTATAAGCACCGTTTTCCATACCACCTTTGGTGATGAATAATCCTTCTTTCATGTATCCAACAAATTCTGTCGCCATAGCTTTGGCATCAGCATTGTTAAATTGAACGTGGTCTTTTTCGATTTTGATATTATCGTTTGTGGTGTATGGAATGCCCATTTGATCACAAAGGGTAATAAATAAGTTACTATCAGAGTCATATCCTAATGGATATTCGATGGCTTTTAATGTGCCATCAGTTGGATTGTCCTCTTTTAATTTGAGAATTTGACGGCAAACAGTCCATGTTTCTTCCCATGTTGTTGGGACAGTTAAATTGTATTTATTGAAGAAGTCAACGTTATAGAACATAACTTCTGTAGATTTGGCAAATGGAACGGAATAGGTTCCGCTTTGTAAATAGTGTTTGCCTTCATCCCAATACATTTCGACGAAATCGCTTTCTAATCCATCTTCTTCGGTGAATTTAAGTTCTGGATCTTTTAAGTAATCGTCTAAGTTAATAACAGCATTGGAATCCGCGAGGTAATCAGCGACGTGATCAGGATAGCAGAACGCCATTTGAGGCATTGTGCCAGCTGGAATTGCGGAATTTAATTTGTTATAAACGGCGGAATAATCGCCTTGCATGGTTTGGTCAATTTTGACATCTGGATAGATTTCATTGAATTTTTCAATGATACGTTTGACGACTTCTTCGTTATCGTCACCCATGGTGTGCCAAAATGTGACGTGGATTTTGCCATCGCCACCACAACCCGCAAGAGCGCTGACGCCTAAGAATAATAAGGCGGAAGATAATAATAATGATTTTACTTTTTTCATCTTATTGCTCTCCTAGTTCTTTGGAATAGCGAAGTCGGTCTTGGCCCATGCATCAGCAAATGCTTTATCAAGTGTCTTGGTACCAGTGCAAATGTTAGCTAAGATACCATCGACTTCTTTTCTAGCGGTGGAGGAACCTGGGAAGGCTGGGGAAACGAAATATCTTTCTTGTAAGAATTCATAACGTTTAACAGTCTTTTGAATTAAGGAATCCGCACCTGTTTGTTTGGAATTTAAGTAATCGATGAATGTTTCGGATTCAAATGTGGATTTTCTCACAGGAGAATAACCAGATTTGGTGCTATAGGAAGCTGTACACATTGTTCTCACTAAGAATTTGTATAATTTCCAAGCAGCGATTTTTTGTTCATCTGTACCTTTTTTGAAGAAGCAGATGCTTGGACCTTGCATGATAATGTGGTTATTCACATCGTGTTCTGGGGTCACGCTTGTGCCGGTGAAGAAATCAAATCTCTTTGATACATCAGCGATTGGGGATGGCATATCAGCGATTTCCGCTTCTAAGTTCTTATCGTAGTTATAGGATGTACCACCTGTTGAACCGATGGTCATTAATAATTTACCTTCGATGAATAATGTGGAGGTATAACTACCATTTTGCAAACCTTGTGTGGTCATTAAGCCATCATCGACCCAACCTTTAAGTTTGGTCATCATATTTTTAGCAGCGGCATTATTAAATAATGCTTCACCATGACCATCAGCTTTGTTAAGGCTGGTATAAGGAATGCCATATTGTTCACACATTGTGATGAACAAGTTAGCGTCGGAGTCATAACCTAATGGGATAGCATCAGGATATTTGGCCTTCGCTGCTTTCATAAACGTTTCCATTTCTTCCCAAGAAGTTGGAACTGTCCATTTTTCTTTTTGGAAGACGGCTTTGTTATAGAAAATCATTTCTGTAGATTTAGCAAATGGAACGGAATAGATACCGTCATCGAGGTATTCCTTACCTTCTTGCCAATAAATCGGGTTGATATCATCCACTAAACCATCTTCTTCTGTGAAGGTGAGTTCAGGATCGTTGATATAAGTAGTTAAGTCAATACAGGCTTTGCTAGTGTTGTAGTCAGCAACATGGTCTGGATAGCAGAAAGCCATAGTTGGAGTTGTGCCAGCCGGAATGGCAGATGTTAATTTGTC
The DNA here is from genome assembly GCA_024696885.1 of Bacilli bacterium. GTDB lineage: Bacteria > Bacillota_I > Bacilli_A > RFN20 > CAG-826 > CAJOLV01. The sequence continues at coordinate 4,700 of JAILGI010000015.1, read as the reverse complement.
GTTTAAGTCGTCGTAACCACCTTGTTGGGTGTGTTCAACATAAATACCTGGATTTTCCTTATAGAACATTGGTAATAAGGTTTTATCCATTAAGGTACGTAAGGTTTGACCCATGGTGTGCCAGAAGATAACTTTTGTCTTTCCAGCAGCGGGATCGGTACATCCTGCCAAGGAGGAGGATGCTAATAGAAATAATGGGAGAATAATTAATTTTTTGCCATTTTTCATATTTTTGTTTCCTTTCTTGCGTATATATATTAATAGGATATGCGCATATATTAGCCTTTAATACCGGCTCTACCAACGCCTCTCATAATGTATTTTCTAAAGAAGATAAATAAGAGGAGCAATGGGACAGTGACAACCACTGTTGCAGCCATTTGAAGACCATATTCTACGTTACCTTCAGAGGAGAAGGCTGTACGTAAACCGTTTGTAATGAGTTTGAAATCGGGGTTATCCGCGACTAAGTTTGGCCACACATAGGAGTTCCAAGCACCCATTAATTTAAGGATGAAGATGGAAATAAGTGTTGGGCTAGATAATGGAACCATAACTTTCCATAAGTATGTCCAGTCGCTCTTACCATCGACTTTTGCCGCCAAATATAATTCGTTTGGAATTTGTTTAAAGTTTTGACGGAGTAAGTAGATGTAAAGAACAGAAACCCAGAATGGAACAATCATCGCAAGGTATGCACCCCAGAGGGTACCATTTAACCAACCAAAGTTAGCGACTGTGATGTAGTTAGTAATAACCATCATTTCGCCAGGAATCATCATTGTCATTAATAATAATGAGAATAATAAATCTTTTCCTTTGAAGTTAAGTCTTGCAAATGCAAAGGCTGCGAAGATTGTGGTAACTAAGGTACCTAATGTGGAAACAATACCAACGACAAGTGTGTTTCTTAAATACACTGGGAAATTGAAGTTACCAGATAGAGCATTCGCGTAGTTGCTCCACATAACAGTCTTTGGCCAGAATGTTTGTGTGGATGCACGAATTTCTGTTGTTGTTTTTAAGGATGTAATAATCATCCAATAGAAAGGTAATAAGACGATTAAGGCCATGAACACTAAGAAAGCGTAAACAAGGACTAAGGATAAAATCTTAAATACCTTTTGAATTTTCTCGAGTTTGTCAATTGAAACAGTGCCTTCTTTAATGACTAATTTAAGATGTTCGGTTTCAATATCACGGGTATCGATTGTACCTTTTGATGGTTGATTTGATAATTTTTTATCAACCTTTTCCCACAAGGAGGCGAGTTTTTTCGTTACTGGATTTGCCATATTTCTATCCTCCTAGTAGTGCACTCTCTTGCTACTGACAATGAATTGAATGCCAGTAAAGATGAGAATGACGATAAATAACATAACAGCGGCAGCACAGCCGACCTGTACTTGTTTTGCAGCAATACTATCGTAGATGTAATAAACGACGGTATACATGTTGCGGTAGTTCTTTAATGTGCCAGGACCACCGAACAAACCAACGATACTGGAGTATTCTTTGAATGATCCAATAAACGAGGTAATCATGATGTATAAAATTTGCGGTGAAAGCAATGGAACTGTAACGTTCATAAATGTTTTGAATTTACCCGCGGCATCTACTGAAGCAGCTTGATAATATTGTTTATCAATATTTTGTAAACCAGATAAGAAGATGAGGATCTTATATGGTAAAGCGTGCCAGACAGAGTAGATACATAAGGCCACCATCGCTTTAGAAGCAGGGGCGCCTTGATCAATCCAGTGCGTTCCCATCGATCTGAAGACATAGTTCCATAGACCATTATCATTAAAGATAACGGCGAAGACCATACCTACGGCAATCGCGTTAGTAACATAAGGCATGAAGAAGATTGTTTGGAAAATCTTTTTGAATGCTTTGATGGAGTTTAGACCAACAGCGATCATAAGGGAAACGATAATGGATAATGGGACGGTAACGAAGACGATAATTAAGGTGTTTGGAATAGCATATTTAACAACGTCTGAATAGACAGTTGAAAATGTTCCGTCACCATTATCGACTTGTTTGCTAGCAAAGATTTCAGCAAAGTTACTAATGTCAAATCCACTACCGGATTGAGTTAAGTATTTGTAATCACTAGTAAACGCGATTACGATTGTGGAAATTAACGGATAAAAAGTAAAAACAGATAGAAGAATAATTACAGGTGCAAGATATAACCATGCTCTCCAATCATTTTTCTTTTCCATAAATTACAGGATCCTTTCCTCGGTTTCCACATCGAAGAGGAAGCATTTATGTGGTTTGATATTTAAGGCCACTTTGCCAGGTTTTACATTATTATCGGCATCGATAATAACCTTGACAGATGGACGTTCAGAATCTGGGTGTTTAGCGACGATGGAGATGTCTCTACCCATGGTTTCAATTTGTGTGGCTTCCACATGGAATGGACCTTTTGGATCAACTTCGAAACCTTCTGGACGAATACCAACGGTAACTTCTTGATCATCAACTTTCTTAGCGAGTTTTAAGACTTTTTCACCACCGATGTAGAGGTTTCCATCTTTGACTTCACCTTTGAAGAAGTTGATTGGTGGGGTACCTAAGAAGTTAGCAACGAACTTATTGGTTGGGTTGTTATAAACTTCTTGTGGGTGAGCTCTTTGTTGTTCAACACCGAGTTTCATAACAACGATTTCATCAGAAATGGACATTGCTTCTTCTTGGTCGTGTGTAACGAAGACAGAAGTAATACCAGTTTCTTGTTGAATACGTCTAATTTCTTCACGAGTTTGAAGTCTTAATCTCGCGTCTAAGTTGGATAATGGTTCGTCTAAGAGTAACACTCTTGGGTGTTTAACTAAGGCTCTAGCGATGGCGACACGTTGTTGTTGACCACCGGAGAGTTGAGATGGCTTACGTTGGAGATAATCATCAACTTGGACCAATTTCGCGGTTTCATAAACAATATCGCGACGTTCTTCCTTAGTGAGTTTTCTATGAGCGATAGCTTGCGAAGTTGCTTTTTCAATATCACCAAGATCAAATTTCTCGACTAATTCTCCTAAAACGGCATCAGCAAGCTCATGAGAGGCTCTTAGAAGCTTGAAATAGAGTTTAGTGTGTTCTTTATCAAAATAGATCTTAAAGTCGGCGAATTTGACTTTTTTAGCTTTTAAGAAGGTTTTGATGTCCTTGGTTAAAGGGGCGTTATCAACTCTAATGATGTTGAAATAACTAGAATCATAAGCATAAGCTGCTTTAACCGCTTCGAACCACTCTTCAATCTTTAAATGTGGAATACCTAAAACACGGGCCATAAATTCATAACCATGTTGTGTCTTGGTAATAACGGATTCGGCTGGATGACCGAATGGACGGCTGGTGGATTGGAACAATTTGATGGTTTCATCAATTTGATTGGTTTGGAAGTTCTTTCCGAGTTTTCCACGGAACGCCACATCGACTTTTTCAGCCTCATTAATTTTATTAACTGTGCTTCTAAATGTTGTATCAAATAAAGCATCAGATGTTTGAGCTTCATCTTGATTTACCAACTCAGCCGCAATGATGCGGGTGACGTTATCTTCAAACATTTGTTTGCTTGATCTAGAAACATCAGTTAATGTGACTTTTACAGTTAATGTCTTATCCGCTAAATCAAAGGACGCGGCAAATTGTTTGTTTGTATAGCCGGTTTTCTTTGCTAAGGAATCGAATGATTTCTTTAATCCTTTGAGTTCGTCACCTTCTTTCATCTCGTAGCGGTATTCGAAATGATATGTATAGAATGTTTCAAGAGGAACTTCCACTTGTAAAGATGTAAGTGGGAATTCAATGTTTTTATAAATAGTCATATGAGGATATAAGGCATAGTTTTGGAAGACTAAGCCGATTCCTCTTTTTTCTGGGGAAAGATTGGTGACTTCTTGATCGCCAAACCAAACTTCACCAGAAGTTGGAGTTTGTAAACCACTAATCATGTAAAGAGTTGTGGATTTACCACATCCTGAAGGGCCTAATAAGCCAACAAGTGTGCCATCATCGACGACGAAATCCAAATCCTTAACCGCGATAGTGTCACGGATATTCTTTTTTGGATCGCCTGTGAAGATTTTGGTTAAATTTTTAATCTTAATTTCCATATATTTTTTAATCTCCTTATAGATTAATTGGTTCCATCATCATTGACATCTTGGTCAATCTTGAGTTTCTTAATTTGCTTGCGGTGTTTGTTGGATTTAATCTTTCCGTAAACGTATTTTACGAAATATCCAATCGCCACAATCGAGATGATGCCAGGAATGACAATTAAGATATCAATTGGGTTATGAACTGATACTGATGATTTCATAACGCCTGTTCTTAGTATGATGGCGATAAGAGTTAACAACACTACCGCCGTTCCTAGATAGAAGATAATGGCAGACTTGATATATTTTTTTGTATTCATTCTTCTGAACTCGTCGTTCTTATATTTATTTTTGAGGAAGAAATATAATCCGACAGAACCACCGGCAAATGCAATGGTGTAAATGCTAAAGAACAAAGCGATAAATCCAACAGCTGAGAAAATCTTTGGAGAATTGGTTCTCTCTGGCATGATATCAATAGCACCGAAGTGCATTGATAAATCACTACGGCTCACTTTGGATGAGTTCTTATTATTCCAAAGGTGAATATTAAGTGTGAGACCGATAAGTTCAAATCTTCTC
>JAILGI010000004.1 GCA_024696885.1 Bacilli bacterium | reverse complement strand
TATTTTTAGAGATTTTTTTAAATTAAAACTATCTTTATTAGTGGCATTTCATTAAAATAAACAACAAGAGGAATTTATGGGAGAATCAAGAGTCGAAAAATTCAAAGATTATCGTAAATCAATGATTCACGATGGTGAACTATCTGAAAAGGTGCAAATCAATACCGATATTGAAGAAAATTCCGTTAATAGTAAAAATCGTCCAACTTATCAAGAAGAGTTGCTATTAAAAGAATTAAAATCTTCAAGGCTATTGACTTACATCTCTTATTTTGGATTTTTATTAATCATCATCGCTTGTATTTTAACTTTCGGCTTAATCTTATTCTAAGGGAGTAACATTTATGAGAAGAGTTGTAGTTGCAATTGATGGACCAGCCGCTGCGGGAAAATCAACAGTAGCGAAGATTGTCGCTAAAAAATTAGGTTATACCTATATTGATACTGGTGCTATGTATAGAGCATATACATGGTATTGCATGGAAAAAGGTGTTGACTGCGAAGATCATGATGCATGTATCGTCTTTGTTAACGAAATAACTATTGAACTAAAAGCAGATGGCACAGTCTTATGTAACAATATCGATGTTACTAGAGCCATTAGAGAACCAAGAGTTTCTGCCAATGTATCATATATCGCTTCTTATAAAGAAATCCGTTTATTCCTAGTTGAACAACAAAGAAAATTAGCAGCCTCTACATCTGTGATTATGGATGGTAGAGATATCGGTACTTATGTCTTACCTGACGCTGATGTAAAAATATATCAAATCGCTTCTGTGGAAACTAGAGCGGTGAGAAGATATGAAGAAAATATTTCTAAAGGCATCGAATGTACTTTAGAAGAAATTGAATTAGATGTAAGAAAAAGAGATTACATTGATTCCCATAGAGATTTTGCGCCTCTAAAATGTGCAGCAGACGCAATAACTTTAGATACCTCATATATGAGCATTGATGAAGTAGTGGATGCAATTATTGAAATTATTAACAAGAAAATTAAAGAATTAGAGGAAAAAGATGCCTAGAACTGTCGTTGCAATCATTGGATCACCTAACGTTGGTAAATCAACGATTTTTAATCGTATGATTGGCGAACGCCACGCCATCGTAGATGATGAAGCTGGCATAACCCGTGATCGCTTATACGCGACATGTAATTGGTTAGGTCATTCTTTTTCCTTGATTGATACAGGTGGAGTGGAAGTAAAAAACGCTCCCTTCCAAACCCAAATTCGCGCTCAAGTGCAATTAGCTATTGATGAAGCGGATGTCATTATCTTTGTTACCGATGGTAAAGTGGGTATTTCTCGCGATGACCAAGTCGTGGCAAGAATGCTCTATAAAGTCAATAAACCAGTTCTTCTCGCGGTGAACAAAATTGATGAAAATCGTTTAGTCGCTGATGCTCAAGAATTTTATGGTTTAGGTTTAGGCGAACCCATTATTGTTTCCGGTGCCCATGGTATTGGTATCGGTGATTTACTCAATAAAATCGTCGAAGTTTTACCAAAAAACGATGAGGAAAACATCGACGAAGAAACCATTACTTTCTGTATGGTGGGAAGACCAAACGTCGGTAAATCCTCATTGGTTAACGCTATTTTAAATGAAAATAGAGTCATTGTTTCTGATATTTCCGGTACCACAAGAGACTCTATCGATACCCCCTTTAAAAAAGATGATAAAAACTATGTTGTTATCGATACCGCCGGATTAAAAAAGCGCGGAAAGATATATGAATCTATCGATAAATACTCCGCGATTCGCGCCTTAAAAGCGATTGAAAGAAGTGAGATTGTCTTATTAGTTATCGATGGTAAAGAAGGCATTTTGGAACAAGATAAACACGTTATCCAATACGCCACTGACTTGCATAAAGCCATAATTATCGTGGTGAATAAATGGGATATCGTTGATAAAGAAACTAACACTATGAGTGACTTTACCAAGACCATTAGAAACGAATATAAATTTTTGGATTACGCTCCTGTTTGTTATGTATCTGCACTAAAAAAGAGCAGGATAGACACTATTTTTAAGACATTAGAGATGGTTCATGAAGCATATCACACAAGAGTAAAGACATCATTACTCAACCAAGTTATACAAGATGCAGTGATGATGAACCAAACACCAAACTTCAATGGTGGAAGATTAAAAATCTTATATGCTTCTCAAGTATCGAGCGCCCCTCCAACCATTGTGTTATTCGTTAATGATCCAGAATATATGCACTTCTCATATGAGAGATATCTCGAAAATAGATTAAGAGAAACATTTAATTTTGATGGCACACCAATTAACATCATTTGCCGTCAGAAAAGAGGAAATAAATAAGATGAAAAAAGTTAATAAAAGTGAATTAGTGGAAATTGTCGCTGAAAAAGCACATTTATCTAAACGCGATGCCAGAATGGCTTTAGACGTTTGCTTTGATGAAATTGTGAAAGCATTACTTGCTGGAGAAGAAGTGAATATCTCTAACTTTGGTGTCTTTCAAATGAAAGAAAGAAAATCTAGAGAAGGAACTCATCCAAAGAAACATACGCCTTTAACCATTAAAGCCGCGAAGACCGTCTCCTTTAGAGCGGCTAAGGAATTAAAGGGAAAAGCCAATGATTAAGAGACAATAAAGTCTCTTTTTTGTCTATATGGAAGAAAAACTAGTAGCGTTTCAACAACTTGTAAAACTGTTCAATGAACACGGTTTTTCTTTATACCTTGTCGGGGGAACAGTGAGAGATTATTTATTAAATCTCCCATTAACCGATATGGACGCAGTGACAGACGCCACCCCTGAAGAAATGAAAACCTTTTTAGGGGGTGATTATACCTTTTCCAAAATGGGTTCAATCAAAACAAAATTTGAAAATATTAAATTTGATATCACCACTTTAAGAAAAGAAGAAGACTATCAAGATTATCGTCATCCAAGTAAAATCCATTTTGTAAAAACACTAGAAGAAGATGTCTCTCGTCGTGACTTTTCAATTAACGCGATGTACCTCGATAAAGACCTAAAACTAGTGGATTTCGTGGGCGGATTGAAAGATTTAAATCAAAAGACCATCAGAATTATCGGTTGTCCAGACAAGAGAATTAAAGAAGATCCTTTACGTATTTTACGTGCAATTCGCTTTAGTTTAATGCTCCATTTTTCTATCGATTCCGAATTAGAAAAAGCGATGTTAGATAATATCGAATTATTAAAACTATTAACAAAAGACAAAGTTAAACAAGAAATTAAAAAGATAACAAATGTAGAGAATGAAGATATTGCTTTTATTTTCAATAAATATGGTATCAATTATCTTCTAGATATGATAAAGTAGTGGGGATTTATTATGGTAAGTGAAGCATTAGATTTCCGTTTTCTCTTATTAGAGAACTATAAAAAGATGAAGATTAGTGAGCAAGAATTAGCCACAATCTTTATGATTGATCATTTAATTAGTCAAGGTAACGCTTTAGTGACCCAAGATTTATTATCTTTAAAAATGTCTTTAGACATTCAAACCATCGATAATGTGCTCGCTAATTTATTGACCAGAGGTTTTATCGCCTTTGTTTCAGAAGGTGATAAGACAATTACCACGCTTGATCCTTTAAAGAAAATTCTTTTTAAAGAATTCCAACTTTCTTTAAATAAAGAAGAAGACCGTAAACATAAAAAAGAAATCAAAGAACAATTAGAGAATATCTATGGTGAATTTGAAAAGCTATTAGGACGCTCTCTTTCCCCAGTTGAAATCTCTAAGATTAGAGAATGGGTATCATATGGCTTTGATGATAATGATATCATTAATGCTTTAAAAGAAGCTCTTTCCAAAGGAAAGAAATCCCTCCGCTCCGTTGATAAAATCCTCCTTTCATGGCAAAAGAGAAAAGAAACAGAAAATGAAGGAATCACCACTTTAAGAGAGGATTGGGATAAGAGTTTAGAAGAAACTATCCGCATCGCTAAAACGCCATGGCTTGATGATGACAATGACTAAGAAAAACAAAGTTAATGAAATCATCGCTTATTTAGATGAAATATTTCCCGATGTGGGATGTGAATTAAATTATCAAAAAGATTACGAACTAGTAATCGCTGTTATGCTATCCGCTCAAACAACGGATATTTCAGTAAACCATGTTACCGCCAAGTTATTTAAAGAATATCCAACATTAGAAGCATTAGCGAATGCCAAATTAGAAGATGTCGAAGATATTATTCATTCCATTGGTCTATATAAAAACAAAGCCAAAAATGTAATTGGTATTGCTCAAGCAGTTTTAACCGATTTTCATGGTCAAATTCCCATGGATAAAGATGAACTACAAAAGCTTCCAGGAGTGGGCAATAAAACCGCGGGAGTGATACGTGCGGAAATTTTCAAAATACCCGATTTACCTGTGGATACGCATATTTTACGTATCGCAAAACGCTTCCAACTAGTGAATCAAAATGCTGATCCATATGAGACAGAAATGGCATTAAAAAAGATGGTGGATGAATCGCATTGGATTAAACTACACCATCAATTAATTCACTTTGGCAGATACCTCTGTACAGCGAGGAAACCAGCGTGCGCTTCTTGCAAATTAGCGCATCTATGTAATGTTATTTAGAGAAGTATTTCTCTTCAACTGCATCAATATAATATAGACGAGGGTGATACCCTTGTTTTATTAATACGCCTTCCTTTTGAAATACTTCATAAGGAATGGATTTTCTATCTCCATTTTCATAGAAATAAATCACAAAAGAGGAGTCTAATAAATAAATTTCATTTAATGTTTCAAAGCCAATAATAAAGAAAGCGATACCACCTTGTTCATTCACTCTTTTTAGATGGTCAATTTGATGAGAGGTGATGTTTGCTAAAGGAAAACTCGTCTTACTTTTTGTATTTTTGGCCTCGAAATCAATATATTTTCCCTTGTAAACACCGTTATAGTCTGTCGTGGATTGTTTCTCAAAATATGCATCGGTAATTCTCGCACCTTTTGAATAATCCACCTTCACAATATTAATCGGAGTGGGCCTTTTATAAATTAAAGCGATGTTTTTCTCACGATAGTAGTCGTTGGATTCATTGATATCGTTCTCTAAATCCATACCTCTATTCGCCGAGGAAATAGAAATATCAGAAGGAGTTTTTCTCTTCTTAATTTCACCTTTTTTATATGTTTTCCCGTTCGGATAACGCATTATTTCAAATAATCCTTCACGAATGAATTAAACTCTTTCACACTTAAATCTTCACCGTTAACAAGCTTTTCACTTGCTCTTCTGATCGGATCTGGGAAGTGATTAACTTTTAATAAAGATTTTATATATTCCCTTTCCACAATTTCAGGATGTGCTAAGAAAGCGTCATATAAGTTTGCTAAATTAATCGCATCAGATGCAGGATCATGAATTGGTTCCGCAATCTTCACACCAAAGAGTTCGCAGTTTTTCACTAAACTAAGTGGATTACCATTATCATCACGGACAAATTCACTAATAACGGAAGCATAATCCAAATAATTCTTTTGAATTTGCGATGTCACATCTTTGGGATATGAGAAGTTATAAGCGATAGATTGATTTAAAATGCGCATATCGTGGTTACCATAAGTCACAAATAAGCACTTTTTAAATCTCAAACCTAAATATTTTTTAAGTTCAGTTAAAGCGGTGTGAAATGTCACACCATCGGTTTTGAGCATCTCTTCAGTAATATGCGTTAAATCAACAACATAACTACCGATTTTATTCTTGGCTTTCACCAAAATTTTGAAGGGTTCCTTCATCTTTTTGATGCGATCATTTTTATCTAAAGATACCAAAACACCCCCGATAGCGATCATTTCATGGGAAAACTGAGTTCCCTCGAAATCAAGGAATGCGATGTATTTTCTGCCTTTTAATATCGAATTGATTTTTTTCATAGGATTTTCTCTTTTTTCTTAGAAAAAAGATTGAAATAGTCTTTATTCTCCTATATTATATGATAAGAGGTTAGAAAATGGCAATTAAACTTCAATTAAATTCTCAAGAAATTTTAACGGTCAAATTTCCCAATGTTCCCCGTGGTTATGATCCCCTTATGGTGGATGAATACCTCGACAAGATAATTCGTGATTATAAACAAATCGAAGCTAACAAACTATTAAATGAAAGAGATGTCGCTAATTACGAAAACAAAATCGCCGCATTGGAAAAGAAAAACACCGAACTTGAAATTGAATTGAATAAATATAAAGACCGCCTCAAAGATATCAACGAAAACGATAACGTGACCGTTGAAAATATCGACCTTGTTAAACGCATTAACCAATTAGAGAAATTTCTATATCTCCACGGTTATTTGCCAGAAAACATCAAATAAAAAACCTTCGATCTAGATAATTGCTGCTATTTAGTAGAGGAAAGTCCATGCTCGCACAGTCTGTGATGGCTGTAGTGATTGCGCTAACGGAAAAAATAACGTTAGGCACGCAGGAGTGCGTGATGGCGAAAGATCACCTAAAGAGAAATCCATGGTGAGAATTCGTAAAGTGCCACAGTGACGTAGCTTTATGGAAACATAAAGGTGGAACGCGGTAAACCCCACAAGCGAGAAACCCAAATTTGGTAGGGGAGATCAGTCAAAAGAAACGAATGGCGACTGGTAAGCATTGCTTAGATAAATAATTATCCTTCGACAAAACATGGCTTATAGGATCGATACTCATTAGGAAAAACGTATGAATTTACCAACCAAAATCACATTTACAAGAATCGTTCTTACCGTAATGTTAATCATCGCGTTATTTGTGATGTCTTTCATTGATTTCAAATCTCCAGTATTAGGAAATACCGGTATTAACCTTGTTTTCTTAATCATTTTCATCTTCTTCCTTATTGCTAGCTTCACCGATTATTTAGATGGACATCTAGCGAGAAAGAACAACCAAGTTACAGATTTAGGTAAGTTCCTTGACCCTGTCGCTGATAAGTTACTCATTAACAGTATGCTTATCTTCTTAATTCTCCCTTCTGTATTTGCGCCTTATGCGACTGATCAAACCGCGCACATCAACATGTGGTGTGTCATTATCTTTGTGGTCAGAGACATTGTCGTAGACGCATTAAGATTTATCGCCGCTCAAAAGAATGTGGTTATCGCCGCAAATATCTTTGGCAAATTAAAAACCGTATTCCAAATGATTGCGATTTCTATCGTTTTATTAAATGGTTTCCCATTCAATTACTTCGATTCTAATTGGGTCACAGGGTTACATATTTCCGATATTCTCGTTTATATCGCCACTGCAATCTCATTCTTATCTGGATTAAT
>JAILGI010000043.1 GCA_024696885.1 Bacilli bacterium | reverse complement strand
GCAAAAACGCTCGCAATGTTATATAAAAAGCCACTTATTCCTGTTCATCACCTCGCTGGACACATCTACGCCAATGAATATGTGACAGAATTAAAATTCCCACTTCTTGCTGTCGTTGTTTCCGGTGGTAATACCGAATTAGTGTTAATGAAAGATCACCTTGAATTTGAAATCATTGGGGAAACTAGAGATGACGCTATTGGTGAATGCTATGACAAGGTTGCTCGAGTTTTAGGTTTACCATATCCAGGTGGTATTCCCATTGATAAATTAGCAAAAGAAGGGGAGCATACATATGATTTGCCCACTCCGTTGAAGGGTGAACATACCTATGACTTATCATATTCTGGACTTAAAACGAACGTTATTAACTTAGTTCATAAACTCGAACAAAAGGGTGAAACAGTCAATGTTCCAAATATGTGTCGTTCCTTCCAAGATGTCGCTGTCGGATTAGTCGTGGACCGCACTATTAAAGCGGTCAAAGAATTTGATGTTAAAGAAATCATTCTTGCGGGTGGTGTTTCTGCTAATTCTTATTTAAGAAGTGAAATGCAAAAAGAAATGACCAAACTTGGTAAAGAAATCATCATTCCACCGATGTGGTGCTGCACAGATAATGCGGCGATGATTGCTAAGGTCGCGGAAAGATTATATGAGAGAAAACTATTCGCCGATCTCACTTTAGGGGTTGATCCTAACTGGAAAATTGAAGATTACGCAAAATTTGATAATTAGTAAATGATTTAATCATTTTAAGTATATATAATGATTACACAAGGGGGTTGAATGTATGGAAAAATACACAAATTTCGCACTCTATGACATCGTTACCGCTGGTGACGAAGAAGAACTTCTTGCTTTAAAAGAAGTGACATTACAAGGTTGGGTGAGAACCAATCGTGATAATGGTTCAATCGGTTTCGTTGAATTTAATGACGGAACATATTTTAAGAATGTGCAACTCGTGTATAACAAAGAAAGCAAAGATTATGAAGTTCTTTCCAAATTAAAGACTGGTTCTGCGATTACAGTCACTGGTCGAGTGGCATTAACTCCTGAGAATAAACAACCTTTTGAAATCCAAGTTGATAGTTGTGTTTTAGAAGGTGATGTAGAAGATGATTACCCACTTCAAAAGAAGAGACATTCCTTTGAATTCTTAAGAGATATCGCTCACTTAAGACCAAGAGCTAACACGTTCCAAGCGGTCTTTAGAGTGAGAAACGTCTTATCTTTCGCTATTCATGAATTCTTCCAACAAAGAGGGTTTATATATGTACATACCCCATTAATTACCACAAATGATGGTGAAGGTGCGGGCAATGTATTTGATGTTACAACTCACGATACCAAGGATCCATATTCCTTCTATAATCATAAAGTTAACTTAACAGTCACAGGTCAATTACACGTTGAACCATTTGCTTTAGCCTTTAAAGATGTTTATACCTTTGGTCCTGCCTTTAGAGCGGAACATAGTAACACCGTTAGACACGCTAGTGAATTCTGGATGGTGGAACCCGAAATGGCCTTCTGCGATTTAAGTGACAACATGGATGTTATCGAAGATTGCGTGAAATTCTGCATCGAATATGTCCAAAGAGCGTGTCCCGCGGAAATGGAATTCTTCAACACTATGATTGATAAAACTCTTTTAGAGAGATTAAACCATGTCTTAAATTCCAAGTTTGAAAGAATGGATTATTCTAGAGGTATTGAAATCCTTCAAGATGCTGTTAAAAATGGTCATAAATTTGAAAACAACAACATTTACTGGGGTATGGATTTACAATCCGAACACGAACGTTATTTAACCGAAGAAGTAGTAAAAGGTCCATTATTCTTAATCAACTACCCATCTGCGATTAAAGCTTTCTACATGCGTGAAAACGAAGACGGAAAAACAGTCGCTGCTTGTGACTTATTAGTCCCAGCGGTCGGTGAACTCGTTGGTGGTTCTCAAAGAGAAGAAAGATATGAAATCTTAAAAGCCAAGATGGAAAAACTCGGCAACGACAAAGAACTCGATTGGTATTTAGATACCAGACGTTATGGTGGTTGCAAACACTCTGGCTTTGGTATTGGTTTTGATCGTTTATTAATGTACGTCACCGGTATGCAAAACATCCGTGATGTCCAACCATATCCAAGAACATTCAACAGCATTAAGTATTAATTATGGCAAAAGATATCAAAACATTAACAAAAGAAGAACAACAAAGAAAAGCTGTCCTCTCCCGTAGGATGTTTTGGATATTGGTTATTTTCGATATATTACTTGTAATATATTTGATTGTTCAAATCGCCTTATTAATGAAATAAGAAAATAGTCTCGAATTTAATCGGGACTATTTTTTATCTTCTTCTTTTTCCTCAAATGGAAGAGGAGTATTTTGTGGTGGAACTACTTGTTGTTCACCATTAGGGAGCTGTCTATTATTCAAATAGACTTCTAAGCTCTCGTTAAATATCTTTTGGGACAACTTATGAATTTGAATATATCGACCCAAGAAACCTTGGACACAATATAAATACCAGAATCCTCCGACAAACACTGTGGGGATAAAGACATAAGATACCCAAGCGTCTGTTGTGAGATGAGGTGTGTTAATTAAAGCAGGAAAGTTAATTAAGATACCAATGCCGGTTTCGGGTTTAGTAATAATTGTGGAAAAATCCCAGACAAATAAAACTGTTCCAATACCGGTATGGTAATCAAACGGATTATCGTAATGACCTTGTATTGCGGAGGCAATGACGAAGAAAAGAACGCCAATAACCACTATTAAAGCAGGAATTTTAGCTTGATCATAGAACACGCGCCAGTTCTTTTTCTTGGCGTATTTTTTGAATTCTTTTTCGTCAGTAATAACACCGGTAATGACAACGTCTTTGACATAATTGTTAATCTTTTTACCTTGCCAAATTAATAATTTATGAACCAAATGTCCAATGAAGGCAATAAGAACTAGGATAACAATAATAGCCGCTAGCAAAACAAAGATTACTCTCTTATCGTTTTCAGTTAATTTTATAAGGAGGACGAATAGATTATTTCTCATCTTTCTTACCTCCATATGAAATTGTTACGCCGCCACCGGTTTCTTCTTTTTCTTCCTTTTCCTTATCTTCTATAAGGATAGGATTATTGGTTTTATAAACACCTATAGGTTTAACAGGAGTTTTTTCTTCTTGTTTAGGTTG
>JAILGI010000025.1 GCA_024696885.1 Bacilli bacterium | reverse complement strand
AAGAACACCATCAACATTGGTTTTTTCATAATCAACAACTCCAGCTGCGCCTTTTAAATCTGATGCAGTATTCTTACTATATACAACAATGCCAGAAGATGTGACAGAAACGTTTTCATTAATAAGGACAGATGCTCCTGGCAGTATTTTTACTTTTTGTGAACTCATTGAAACCGAAGCATTAGATTCGCCAGAAGCAACGCTCATTTCTATATCATAGTAGCAAGAAAGAGGAAAATATACACTTGATGTGCTTAAAGCAACATCTCCCAGTTTAGAGGAAACCGATATTTGCAAAGAATTTAGTGTCCAATTGCCAAAAAAGTGTAAACTATGCTTAGGCATCTTTGTTGTCCCGCTATAGACCACAAATGAAAACCTTGCATTAAGGGTAAAATTATTGCCAGGAGCAATTAGTCCTCCTGAGCCAATAATAGAAACTGAATCTCTATTGTGACTATCGTCAGCATACAAATCAGGTATTGCTTTTAAAACAGATGATGAAGTGAACGTCACATCAACATCTATAAAAGAAGGAAAAAAGAACCTATTAAAAGGTGAGCCTTTTAAATCTTCTGACATTTTTAATGTACAGAAATTTGAGCCACCGCGGTGTTCAATAAGGACAAACGGAATATATGTCGTCCCCAGTAAAGAAATGGTGCCAGTTGAACTATCACCAACAATATAACCATAGTTAACCATTGTTCCATTAGAAACAATAGATGCTGTTCCTTTTAATACTATTTTTGCATACGATCCTTTGATGTGACCAGACACATGGCCGCCACCACCGCCACTTTGAATGCCACCAATATAGATTTTGCCATTGTTTGTTATTACTACACCACTGTTAACCGTAACAGTCGATGTACAAGAACTTGTATATTTATCATAAACATTTGAAACTGTGCATTTGTCGTCATTAACACTGTCATATACTGTGGTTCCACCACCATTCGAAAGCGAGTCTAATGATGCATATAAAGGCGAAGATTCACTACTTGCATACGGAAGTCTTAATGTAATATTTGAATTAATAGTAAAAGATTGCGTTACTGTTGGATTCGTTCCTGGAATAACATAGACAGTTTGAGCAGAACCATCGTTGTTTGCAGCAGTAACAGCAGCTTCAATGGTTGTGAAATAACGTGAATCAAAATAAGCAACAGGGGCTGTTCCTGTTGTCGCGGTCACACTACTAGATGTTGTATCTGGGACATTAGTGCTCACATTCCAAGAACCATGAGCAAAAGGAACGGCTAGAGCCATTAAGGTTACTAATGAGCCCAAAATTACTGGGAAAATACGATGCTTTCTAGACATTCTTATATTCTCCCGGTAGTAAATTGATGGTTATCTTATTTGTGTTTAAGTTTGGGAAATTAGATAACGATCCTGTATATGTAATTGGAACAGTAACAGTAAAGATAATGCCAGTGGACATTGAAATATTTGTAATGTTCCATTGCTCGTTAATTTGCGTTTCATCTTTATTAGTGTTCGCACCATTTTGTTGAATGACTGTCGCAGTACCAAGATTGGATAAAGTCATATCTGAGATTGAGAAGTTAGATATCAATGATGGAGTATTGGAAATAGTAATAGAAATACTGCACCAAAAACGATTATTAAATATCAAGGAATCAATCATTCCACTAGCTTTGGAACTATTAAATGAACACTGCCAAGTCAAAGTGGTGTAATTAACGTATTCTTTTGTGGATGTATTTAAGAAACCTCTACCCGCTAAAGCAGTAAAGGAAGGACTATTTTGAATAGTAAATGTTTTAACGGGGTTATCTACTTGGTTGACATCATCAGAACGGAACATACCAGAAGCCATGCCGTCATATCCACCAGTAGCGGCCCACATTGAGAAGCCAATAGCAAAAGGACTAGTGATGCATAAGGCACCAATAAGTGGTACTAATACTTTTGTTTGAAATTTACTCTTCTTCATATATAGTAAACGTTAATAATTTTATTATTACCGCTATCTTATATTACCCACACTTTTATGGTTTTACAACACTTCGTTTAAAAATATAACTCTTTATTACTTTGTAATAAAAAATGCAACAAATTAGCAACACTATTATTTTTATATTCTTTTTGAATGAAAACTTATTGTCTTCATTCATTTTACCTATAAGAAAAGAGGCTTTTTTCTAGCCTCAATTCATAGTGTTTTTCTTAAAAAGAGTGGCGATTTACACTAGTTTAGTGTCCAAACTGCGTATAAAGTCATCGCACAAATGACAGGTGTTAAATCGGTAAATATACCGTTAACTGCAGGATTGTGTAATGGTTTTGTGGACCAACCACCAAATGTGTATCCTTCTCTTATCGCTACTGGTAAATCATAGTTATAAGAATAGAATGTCCTACCATGTTTAATGTTGTATGATGCATTACCACTGATTCTTGTTGCATATGGAGCTTCAGGAGTATTTAAATCGAATTTAACTTCATACGTGGCTTCTTCGGTAGCAAAGGAGACTGCGACAATCCAATATCCAACTTCATCATCTTCGTTTTCTTTAACTTTTGTGTAGATAATATCGTGATCAATATCGAAGGCATAATCACCAATTCTACCTTCGCTATCTTTTGGTTTTGCATTTACTGTTGTCCAAACTGGTGGCTTATCAAATGTAGCGATATCATCATCCTTATCAGGATCTGTGTAATGGATAATCAAATAATAGTGATAATCATCAGAAGAGGTTTCCACATAGCTAATACCATTACCTTCCTTTGGTTTAGGAATAGTAATAACCTTTGGATCACCACCATTTGTGTATTCGATGGTTAATTCTACACTACCGTCTGCGTTTAATTTGTCTTTGATTTCATCAATGCCGTTACCGGTCGCGCCTTTATAAATGGTAATTGGACCAAAGAATGTGCCATCGGTAAATTCAATTGTGAGGACAATATTACCCAAACCATCATCTTCTTGTTTAATCTCTTTAATACCTCTTCCAGAAGGTACTTCCACTTCTGTAACAGGTTTATTAGGATCAGTATAAGTGATGGTAATTGTGGTTATTTGAGTGACAGGATCAATGTTTGGAGTGATATCTTGAATAGATATACCATCTTCGCCGGCTACACCCTTAGGCACTACAAATTCATCCGCGGGTTTTTCTTCATCTGTATAAGTGATGGTTACAACAACGTTTCCATCCTTATCATAAACCCATGTTACTTCTTTAATTCCAAGCGCTGAATTATCTTCTGCTCTCACAAAAGAACAAGCTGCGACGGTTGGAATTAATAAGGCAATTCCTAATGTTCTAAATAAATTCTTGAGTTTCATGTTTTAGTCCTCCTCAACTTTATTTGCGTTATCAATTAATGTTTGTACTTGTGGTGTTTCTCCATAGAGATGACCATTGCTCATCAAGGCGAATTTGAATGGTTTGAAGCCTGATACAACGGTAACAGCCTTAAGGACCGCACCGAAGATGTTAGCCATTAAACCTTCACCCATGTTGCCAATTGTGGAATATCTCTCTAAGAAGTTAACGTCGAATGTTTCTGTGAAATAGTCTTTATCTTCAAAGTCATCCGCGTATGTAACTGTTGATTGGTTTTTACCACCACCGTAATAGGCGATTGGAGAGTTGATTTCTCCTTTATATAATCCTTTACGATTATTTTTATTAGCTTCTTCTAATAGAATGGTTTTAATTGGGAAAATGGTATCTAAGGAAATATCTTGTTCGAATCCTGCGGAAGCCGCTAATTGAGAGATATTTTCACCCACTAAACCATTGATATCTAAGACATTTGGTGTCTTATAATCGTAGAATTTGGTTTTACCCGCTAAGGTGATATTAACAGGATATGAACATCCACCTACACCTAATGGAATATAAGGAATACCAATACCGAATTCATCCATTTCACCAGAATATCTACCTAATGCATCGGTAATGATACTTGGTGTGGCGTTGAATAAGAATGGTCCATTGAATAATGATTCTAAGGCGATAGAGGAGATACCACTTCTATAGAAGAGTGTGTCTCTAATAGTGAGTTGTCCTTTGAAATCTTCTTTATATGGTGCATTCGCATCTAAGGCGTTTTGAATGGAATTCATCGCTTCCACGGTGTGACCACCTTCATTTTTACCGTACATATAATTGCTTAATGCGGTATCACCTAAGCCTTTAGCGGCTAGATATGAATTCAATGAAGTAACACCTGTCTGTTGTCCGTTTTCTGTGGTAAAGCTCACTGCTTTACTACCGGATACAGATTCATATTCATAAGAACCAGACATGACTAAGAAGTTTCTTGAATAAGATAATAAGCAGTTATCTAATTCCACGTTCTTACTATCATATGATTTGAAGACAGTTTTACCGTTTGATAGACGGCAGTTCTTAATGGTGATGTTTTCGCCACCATAGACTTCCATTGTGGTGCCCACGGTGTCTAAGTTAGCTAAGTTATTACCGAAGTCACAACTCTTTAGGGCTAAGTCATCGATAGTGATGTTCTTACCTGTAACATACATACCGACATTATCTTGGCCGTACGCTGTAACGATTGGCATTTTATTTGGATCACCTAAACAATAATATGGTAAAGGCCCTCTAAATATATTTGCCTCTGTTAATTTAGGAACGATTTGTGTTTGGTTATTTTGATCTGTGGTTTGGATTTGGGAATATGGATAAGTTAAGTTATGCATATTGATGGTAAATCCGTTACCGTAGAAGTCTTTTTGGACTTTTAAGCCCACTTTGATGTCATCGCTTACTGTTTTATAAACACCTTTAGATTTACGGGCAAATTCATTCCATTGTTTGATATATTCACGGTTGAAATTAGTTTGAATAGTCTTTACT
>JAILGI010000038.1 GCA_024696885.1 Bacilli bacterium | reverse complement strand
TAATTCGGTATTACCACCGGAAACAACGACAGCAAGAAGTGGGAATTTTAATTCTGTCACATATTCATTGGCGTAGATGTGTCCAGCGAGGTGATGAACAGGAATAAGTGGCTTTTTATATAACATTGCGAGCGTTTTTGCAGCTTGTAATCCAACATGAAGCGCGCCTATAAGGCCTGGTCCACGTGTGACCGCGAAAGCATCGACTTCCTCTAAAGAGACATTAGCTTGTTCTAAAGATTCTTCCAAAACAACAGAAATGTTTTCAGCATGTAAACGAGAAGCAATCTCGGGCATAACACCACCGTATTTACGGTGAACTTCGATTTGGGTGGAAACGACATTAGAAAGGAGTTTGCCATCTTTGATGATTGCAACAGCAGTTTCGTCACAGCTTGATTCAATAGCGAGAATTGTAGCCATTATTTATCTCCTTCCTGAATTTGTTTAATCATATAAACAGCGTTATCACCATTCGTGTAATATGCTTTTTTAATCATGACTTTTTCAAAGCCATGCTTTTCATAGAGTTTAATTGCAGGTAGATTATGTTCTCTCACTTCGAGAGTGACATTTCTTACCTTTTGAGCAGTACAATCTTTGATTGCTTCGTTCAATAACATAGAGCCTAGGTGTTTTCTTTGATGTGTTGGATTAACACATATTTGACAAATTGTGGATGAGTCAAATGTAATCCAATAATCAATATAACCAACAAGGCCATAGATATTGCTTTCCACTCCCCATAGATTGCTGACGGGGTTTTCTTTTAATTCATAGATGATGTTTTCTTTCTTCCAAGGCGCTAAAAAGCATTGGTTTTCCAAAGAAAGAATAATATCTATGTCTTTTTCTTCAATTGGTCTAATAGAAAACAGTTCCATATTAGTCCTTTAGATAAACGGGTTTAACACCACGTGGTTCTTCACTTGGTTTTAGATAAGGGAGTAAAGAGAACATTTCTTTAGCGATATCTGCGACATGTCCATCAATTTGGAGATATTTAGTATTACCACAGATAGAATAATCTGGGTGGTTATTAATATAATTTCTCACCTCATCATTTGTCATGATTTGATCTTGTAACAAACATTTTTCATTTTCATACACACCTATATATGAACGGTCGCTTCGCGCATTAATAAGGCAAATCGATGGTTTTTTAACATCCTTCAATATTTGAAGAGAAGAAACGGTGTATAGTTTGATTTTTAACGCACTGGCCATGGTTTTAGCGATGGTTAAGGCAATACGGACACCAGTGTAAGATCCGGGTCCAATACTGACCACGACACCATCGATATCATTTCTATCGACATTATATTTCTCTAAGAGATTATTGATTTCTGGAATCATGTGTTCAGATTGGCTTTGCCAAGCTTCATAACTGATGGATTCAACAACTTTATTAGAAGCTAATGCGACGGTTAAAGAGGTATTAGATGAATCTAATAACAAGGTATATTTCATAATGATACCCCCTCTAAAAATGATAAGTTATCACCTTTAAAGGTGAGCTTACGATTATCATCACCTAAGTTAACAATCGTAACTTCAACATGGTTCTTAGGAATTAGGTTTTCAATATAATTTGGCCATTCAATAACGGTAATACCGGTTTCGTAACCAATATATTCATCTAAACCAATATCATTATTTGGAATATCAGCGAGACGATAAGCATCAATATGAATTAAAGGTTTATCCGCTTTTAAGTAGATTTTCATGATATTAAAAGTGGGTGATTGGATGACGTCTTTTATATGTAATCCCTTACCAATTCCTCTCACAAGAGTGGTTTTGCCCGCGCCTAAATCACCGGTCAAAAGTAAAGTAGTTCCATTAGGAATAAGATGGGCTAATTGCTCGCCTAAAGATATGGTTTCTTCTTGACTTTTACTTGTAAAAACCTTTTCCATTTTATCTTTTAATCATTTGAAGAAATTGGTCAAAATAACTAGTTATTAATTCATCTTCAAATGGGAATTCTTTCTTTTTCATTCTGTCGATGATGACACTGGTTTGATATTTCAAAACAGTATCTAATTCATCGTTATATTCATATAAAGCACGATGATGTGCATATTCTTTTTCATCTAAAACACGTATTTCACCATTAGGAAATAACTTAGCATCTAAGTCATAATCGATATATTTGATGGCTTCTTTATTTACTAAACAAGGTGAAGCAATATTGCAGTAGAAACAAATGCCATCTTTTTTAATCATACAGATAGCGTTCCACCACTCTTTTTTGGAGAATATAGTTACCGCGGGTTCTTTTGTAAACCAACAACGGCCATTGTTTTCCACAACTTTTGCTTTTTTAGAAGCAATGACAATATAGTCATCATTATTTTCCAAAACTAAACCACGGTCCCAATAGCGATGTAAAGAACCGTTATGTTTGAAACATTCAATGCTTAACCAACGACCCACTAAATCCATAACGTTACCTCTATTTGATAAGATCTAGAGCTTCTAAAATTTGGATTAGATCCTTACGGAATGATTCTTGGGCTTCACGCTTGAATGGTTCAGCTGGAGATAAGGAAATAGTCGCATCATCATAGCTAGCGTAAACTATTGTTTTTCCACTCCAAACAGCAATATTGAGATTCAATAAGTGATTAGAAATATCAATCTTTTTAATCGCAGAAATAAATTTCTTGCTTAACTCTTTATAAGACTTTTCACTAAGGGCATAAGCAAAGAATTTATCTTCACCTTCTACTTGTACTAAACCATCTAAATCGGTTGGTAAGTCAACATCTTCTTTACCTTTAGAGATTAAAAGAATGCGGCCTTCAAAGTGTAAAGAGTTAGGAAATACCATATATTTCCCAATGAAAGCGGCTTCCGGTCTATTCTTTTCACCCGGTTGATGTAAGGCGCATTCGCAAATCTTAAATGATGCATCATTGAATTTACCTGTGACGAGGTTTCTAGAAATCATTTTAATAAGACCTGCATAAACACCATCACTATAAACATCGCCTAATTCAAGTTTGGCGGTGGTGTCAAATAAGACATCAGAAAAACGAGTATCGCTAAAAACAAAACTATCAATTGCAGCACTAGCATTGTTGATGTAGCCTTTTTCATCTGGTCTAGCAATTCTCTTACTGAGAATTAAATGCGTAATTAAAAGGGCCACCGCTAAACCGGCACAAATACCCGCGGCAATATAAATTGCGTTCATGTAGGTGATAATGCCACCTGTTCCTAACGCTAAAACCAAAAACAAAAGAATACGAGAAATGGTACCCGACTTTTTGGCTTGTGATAGCAAATTATTTCTCTCGTCTTCGACTACTTCATAGTATGGTTTGTCATATTGAAGGGCTTTAATGTCGATGACGGGGTTAAATGTTTGTTGTGGTTCTTGATTTTCTTGTTTGATAGTTTCTTGATTTGTTGATTCTTTGATATTTTTTTCGTCCATAATTTTGATAACTCTTGCTAATTAATATATCAAATTAATTAGAGTTTGTTTAGTTATTTATTCACGGGATAGCGATTATTAATTTTAATTAATGGTCCATACGCAATCATGAGAACCGCAAGAGATATAGCACCACTTATAGGAATATATATCGCATTGTATTGCATAGCGGGGATGATTTTTAAACCATAAACAATGGATGAAGAAGCGGTGGATCCGATAAATCTAACCGCAGTCGCTAAGACAGCGGAAATAAAGAGGAATAATTCACCTTTGAAATTGTATGTTTTAGTATCTTTAGGAAATACGAGATTTTTGAAGAATCCCATTACCATAACACTGCCAAAACCGATTAGGTAATCGAATGGATATGTAGCAAATCCCCAACCATCAGTGAAGCAGGTAATCAATCCATAAACAATGCCGCCACAAATTAACCCATGTGCTGGTCCATGTCTTAAAGCGATTAGGTACAATGGAAGCATTTGGAAATTGATGGAACCTCCACCGGTAGCTATTGGTAACTTAATGAGATTTAAAACAAATGCGGAAGCGATCAAAATGCCATCTTCAGCAATATCTCTGGTAGTAATTGGGTTATTTGAAAAGTTATCTGAAAGCGCAAAAATACCAGCGGCAATCGCAAAAGCAATTGAACACACTGCGCCCCATCCTAAAGACACAGATTTGAGGTTTTCAATGGCGTTTTCCGTATAAAATTCACGGCAAAGGGCCAATGAAGTGATCGCCAAAACAAAGAATAATCCACCAGCGGTGCCAATGTCTTTAACGACTTTTCTTAATGACACACAGATGATACCACCAAGCAAAAAGCCAAGTGTCATATCCATTGTCCAGTCGTATTTATTTTGATGTTTTAAATAATCAAATAGATGAACGTTGTAATAGAATGAATCGTCGCCAATTTTAACTTTGTAGGTGACGACAACTCCTAATAAAAATAGAATTGAAATTATCCCACAAACGATAGAGATAACCCATCCATAATTCTTAAAAAATAATGATAATTTGTCTTCTCTTTTTGGGCTTGTTTCTTCCATAAATAAAAATCCTCCTAAAACAACACCCGGAGGAAAAAAATAGTAACCTCCGCCAGCATTACCTGGATCAGGTGTTTAGTCGAACCGGAACACGGTTCCTCTCAGCCGGGTTATTGCCCAGCTCCCAGTGATAGTTTATAACTATTGTTTGCACCATTCAATTGGTTTTAAATGATGTTCTTTTAAATATTGGTTAGTTAAACGGAAATGGTTGTTCTTAAACCATCCACCTCTATTCGCGGATAAGGGTGAAGGGTGGGCGCATTCTAAGACTAAATGTGAAGGATTATGAAGATTCTTTTTTAGTCTTCTTGCATTTCCTCCCCAAAGAAGGAATACAATTGGCTGAGTTTGATGGTCTAACACTTCTAAAACGTCTTCAAAGAACATGCGATATTCTTCGATGTTGTGGCTAAGTGGAAGATGGGCTCTTACTGATAAAACTGAGTTCAAAAGAAGGACACCTTGCTTAGCTAAATACGTTAAATCGCCATTATTTAGGTCCATTTTGGTGTCATACTCATCTTGTATTTCTTTATAAATATTGATTAAAGATGGAGGGGGCATTATGCCATTAGGAACAGAGAAAGACAAACCCATAGCTTGGCCTGGTTCATGATATGGATCTTGGCCAATAATCACCACTTTGACTTTGTCTAGAGGTGTTAATTTAAAAGCATTAAATAATAACTGACGAGGGGGATAACAAGTATATGCGCTATATTCCTCATCTAAAAATTTATGCAAACGCACAGAATATTCTTTTCCTTGCGTGAGTTTAAAAAATTCATTCCAAGTCTTGATTTTTGTTAGCATATAAAAATGATATCATTTTTTATGACATGCTTGTATACTGATTTTATGAAAGTTTTGATTGTCTTCAACCATCCCGCACCATACAAGGTGAGATTATTCAATGAACTGGCTAAACATTTTGATTTAGAAGTCATTTTCGAAAGAAAAAAGGCAAAGAATAGACCTGATTCCTTTTATAACTGCAACGAATATAACTTCAAATACACAATTATCAACAAATGTATTTTTGGCGAAGAGAATTCTTTTAGTTCGGAATTAAAGAATATTCTTAAGAGAAGACATCAAGAATTCGATTTAATTATCATGAATGGATATAGCAAGATTGCCGAATTAAAAGCCATTAAATATTTAAATAAGAAACATATCCCCTACACTCTTCTAATTAATGGCGGTGTTATTAAAAAGGAAAATAGTCTTAAGAGAAAATATAAAGCTAAATATATTTCTTCCGCTGCTAATTATCTTTCTCCATGTGAAGAAGCGGATGAATATTTACTCTATTATGGAGCGGATAAAAACAAGATTTCCCACTACGTTTATAGCACGCTTTACGACAGTGACATTATTGCTAAACCATTAACAAAAGAAGAAAAAGAGGCGGAGAGGAGAGCATTTAATCTCCCAAATGGTGATTTATACATTGCCGCATCTCAGTTCATCAAGAGAAAGAATAATGAACAATTAATTAAGCTCTTCAAACAAATCAAAGGCACACTTTTATTAGTGGGTGAAGGCAAAGAAAAAGCTAATTACGAGAAGATTATAATTGAAAACAATATTACTAACGTCATCATTAGACCTTTTGAAAAGAGAGAGAATCTTTTTAAGATTATGTCTTTATGTGATGGATTTATCACTTTATCAAAAGAAGACATCTATGGACACACCACTAACGAAGCCTTAGCGATGGGCTTACCAGTTTTATCTTCTGATAAGGTTATTGGTTCCACTCATCTTATTAAAGATGGCGTCAATGGATTTGTTGTGAAATTAAATGATGAAAAGGACATTATCGATAAAATCAATAAGTTAAAAGAGTGTTCATCTCTTGAAGCAATTAAAACCGCAAAAGAAAATACTATTGAAATGATGGCGGAAACTACTATTAAATGTATTAAGGACTTAATGAAATGAAAATTATATACGTCACAACTTCTTTAGAAGAAAACGACTATAACGAATTTAATAAGTTATGGAAAGTTTCCTTAAATCCATCTAACCAGAATTTCCATAACAAGATTATTCGTGCTTTAAGTTTAAATAACGAAGTGGAAGTTATTTCAATTCGCCCGTATTCTCATACTAATTGCACAGTCAAATCTTTGAACGCACAAAGAAGACAAATTGGAAACATTACTTATAACTATTTATCCATTTCTAAGAATCGTTTCTTACGTTTACATTCCATTAAGAAGCAAAGTAAAAAGTTATTATCCGATTTAAAACTTGAAAAAGCAGTAATCGTGACCGATACAATCAATCCAAAATGCATCGTAACCGCTAATTATTTACACAAGAAGTTTAATTATCCAGCGGTTGGTATTTGTACAGATTCACCGTCTAATATTACAGGTACATCTCGTTCTTATACTTTGTATCTTCTCAATCAAAGTGCAAAATTAGATGGTTTCATCACCTTAACTGAAGGTTTAAACATGCTCTTTAATAAAGAGAATAAAGAACACATCAACATTGAAGGTGTTGTGGAATCATCAGAGATTGAAGAAAGAAATACCAAAAATAGATATTTCTTCTTCGGTGGAGCACTACTTCCTCGTTATGGCGTTTACAATTTAATCAAAGCCTTTAAGAAGATTGAAGATAAGAAAGTATCTCTACTTATTTGTGGACATCACGCGGATGAAGAAGCCATTAAAAATGCCATTAGAAATGAACCGAGAATAAAATATTTAGGCACTCTTCCCGTTAAAGAAGTTTTAGAACTTGAAAAAGACGCAATTGCAAACATCAATCCACGTCCATTTACTCAGGATTTAGATCGTCTTTCTATCCCTAGTAAAACATTAGAATATTTATCCTCCAATTCTGTTACTATCTCAGTGAGAAACACAGAACTAGAATCTAAATTTGCTAATCTCGCTATTTGGGCTCAATCTGGTGAAGTTGAAGATTTATATTTAGCCATGGACAAAGCTTTGAAGATGTCTCCAGAAGAAAGAAAAAAGATGGCATATGCTGCTAGAACAGTGTGCTTATCTCTTTATTCCATAGAAAAAATCGGTAAAAAACTTTCCGATTTCTTAGCTAATTTTGTTCAATAATTCTTGTTCAATTTTTCTTGAAACAGTCTCCACAGTGAGATTGTTTTTATAATATTGATAATTGTTATTTCCTAACCTACTTAAATCTTCTTTACTCATTGAAGAAATTGTTTTAATTGCCTCGGTTAATGAAGATGCGTTTTGTTCGGAATATACCGCTCCATCAGCGGCTTTTAAGATGTCTTTCCCATCACCATTTAACATAGCGAGAATTGGCTTTTTAAATGCCATCGACATAACTAGTTTATTGGGAATTGTTTTACCAACATATCCCTCATCTTTTAAAGAGACATATAATGCATCTGCACTTTTGAAATAGGCACTTGCCTTATAAGCGGGAATTGGACCATAGTATTTCAAATTGTCTTCTAAGTGGTTATCTTTAATTCCTTTTTCTAATGTTTGAGATAATGGGCCCATGCCAATAACATGGAACTTAACATTAGTGCCTTTAAATGCTTTCATTGCATCAACAATCATTGGTATTTGTTGAATGGTGCCCAGATTACCACAATATAAAATATTGAATGTATCTTTTTCATATTGATAAGGTTCTAAATCGCTCTCCTCCACTAAGCTTGGTTGAGGAATAAATACCTTTGGAATGCTTGGTAGTTTTAAAACATCATTAAAATATGTTTCAAAAGATGGGGAACCAATTAATACTTCGTCCGCTTTTTTATAAAGTGACCTAGACCATTTATACAAAAGCTTATAAGTTAATGATTTCTTTTTTACCGCATGAGTGACTAAAACTGATTCAGGCCAAAGATCCACACAATGAACAACATGAGGAACTTTGTGCTTTTTCTTATAGACATTACCCGCCGCCAAGATAGTCACTGGGGATAAAGACATGGAATAAACAATATCGAACTTTTCTTTTGTTTTTCTCACCCATTTTTTAGATGCTTTCCAAAAGGAAAGGTAGTTTTTAATAATGGATTTACGAGTTTGTTCTCTCGGTTTGAGATTCACTCTTTCCACTTTGACATTGTTTATTACTTCGTGAGATACATCTTTATATTCTGGAAGGATATAACCATATCCATAATTTGGTTTACCAGTTAAAACGGTTACATCATGACCAAAAGAGGCTATCTTTTCCGCGATTTTTGTTATAACAAAGTTCTCGGGATAATAAAACTGGCAAATCATTAAAATTTTCATGCCTTATTCCTTTACAAATTAATGGTATTGAAAGATTTTAAATCAAAATAAAAAATCTTGTTATTTATATAGTCAAAATAGTATTTATGTATAAAGTCTTCTTCTCCCGGCATTTCATCTTTTTGGTAATGTTCTTTTCCTTCTTTAATTAAATCCACTTCTTTAAATAATAATTCGTTATTATAAATGTTTCCTTCATAGTAATGAAGCAACATTTCCCCATTGTAATAAAACGGAACATCTCGAGATGGCAATATCATTATTTCTTCCATTTTATTAGTGGTAATATCGTAACTAATAATCTTTGTTTCTCCGTAACGACAAATACACATTTCATCGTACGTGGAACATTTTCCATTAAACGTTTTCGTGGTTATCGAAGCATAAAACTTGTTACCAATAATCTTTTTAGAAAGCAATTTCATATCTATATCAAATAAATATAAACCAGTGTTCCAGCATCCGTCTTTCCAAACAAATATCCATTCATTTTTTAAATTTTCAATATCGAGGCAAACACACGAATCGATATTATCAATTTTGAAAATACATGGGGTGCGATCAATATAACAATAGATATCGTAAATCTTAATAAACATATTATAATTCCATACTAAATCACATTCTTCCACTTGCGTTGTTGTCAAATCATACTTTTTAATATGTTTAAATCCATCTTCTTTTTTATTGAATTCTAATCCAAAGCCTTTATTGTTGTAAACAAAGTCCAAATAAGAAATATCAATCGTTCCTTGTTCTCCGGTTGAAATGTCATAAAAATAAGTGGGGGTGGGCTTAATTCCAGTTCGACCATAATAAAATTTGCCATTATCATAGCAGGCAAATGAACTATTAAAACTTCGATATAATTTAATGTTTTCTTTTTCGAGAGAATAGAGCCCACCATCTAAGTATAGGTATAGATTGTCTTCAACATGTATATATTTTAAAGGGTTAATAGTATCGACCATAGATATATAATGAAATGGTCCTTCTTTTAATGAAATGGAAATTAAAATGCGAACGCCTGCATATATAAACAAAAGAATTAAAACGATTGTTAAGCTTATATACTTTTTTTTATTCATCAAAACCACCTAAACGTTTTCATAAACCAAGACCAAAAACCATGAGTATCATCGTAAGCATCGAAATACGAATCAACCGATGCAGTATTGCGTTGGTCAATCCCATATTCAAATGCTATTTTATGCCATTCCCATTCGTTTTTAACTATTTTTATATTAATTTCATAACCATCACGAATCAAATAGTCAAGTAATTCATCAATTTCTTTTTCGGAATAATAATATGAATTAAAAATTTTAAGATTTTTGCGCTTAATACCATTATGGTCTTCAACATCAGAAATATAATAGTAAATATCGTTACCAGTAGATAAGGTAATTTTTTCATGACCCATATATCCTTTATCATAGTAGTTTTCGTATTTGTGCTTTGTGTCTGAATGAAGAAATAAAATTGAAAAAGCAACTATAATAATTATGCCAACAAGCAATGAACTATTCCCCTCCGGATCATATAACATCACCGGATTATTCTTACAATATGCAAATAGATTAATACCGATGAGTGATTTGTTGTCTAAATAAGAATAATGATCAGGTGTTAACCATCTTCTCCAAACAGGATAATAATATCTTGCATTACAGTAATATAGGCCAGATTCTTGATCAAAATAATAACCACGATATCTAAATGGGTTTAATAGACCAATATGGGTTGGATTTGTGATTTCATTATTGTTAGAATCCAATACTTTATGATTGCCATAAGCATCATAGACATAATGGGCTAATAAGGTATCTCCTTGATAGATATAAGTAATATCACCAAGAACATTAGTAATAACTCGATATAACGTTTCATCTTTGATAATACCCATTAATCCCTGTTGGCCATATAAATAGATGAGATTAATGTTTGTGTTATTAACTAGGTCTTGTCTTTCTTCTTTGATGATGCGATTACCATCTAAGACATATTTAACTTTCAAGATGTTATCAACAGTCTTTTCAGTTCTTATACCGTTATAGTTATATTTGTAATTATAGGTAACGTTATTCTTAGTAAATGAGATGAGTTTGTTTCGATTAGAATATGCAAAAGTCATTCCATTATAAGAAATGGGATTTAAAGCATCATCATAGGTAATGGAGTTATTGTTAAATGAGATTAATAAATCTTTGTAATAAGAATGATATGAATAGGTATCACTTGAGATGAGATTATTATTCAAATCATATTTATTAACCGAGGTGATATTGCCATTATTATCGTAAGAATAGACTAATCTAGATTCGATGTTGGATTGATAATTAATCTCCTCAGTTAATTGATTAAGATTATCGTAGACATAATCACTTCCTGTTAATGGAGTTGGGCTAGATGTATTACCTTCTTTAATAGAGGTGATATTTGCTAATGCATTATATGTAATGTAATAAGATTTTTGTAAGATGGATGTATTGTTATTATCAGTATAGGAATAATCAATGCGATAAGGATAAACACTAGTTTTGTTATTTGAGGAATGATAATTATAGTCTTTATTTAGCTCGTATTCCCCATTATCAATTTGATTGAGATTGGAGATGCGTTTAAGAGGGTCGAGAGTGGATTCTTCACTAATAAAACTATAATTTGTTGTTGTGAAATAAACCCTTTGAGTTATTTCGGATATAGTGTCACCCATTTCACTTGCATATGAGATAAGAGTTTCCACGGTTTTTCCGAAGTTAGAATATCTCACATTTGTTAATCGATTAAAAGAATCATATTGTTGCAGTTGTGTGTAAGTAATGAGTTCGGTATTGTTGTCACGAACAGCGATATAGCTAACTCTATCGTAATCATCATAAGTAAAACAGGTTGATTGTTCAGAATAAGTATCAATTATTTTAAATAATTGTGAAGTTAGGGAAGGATTATCACTGTCATTAATAGTTAAATCTTCAATATTTTCCGGCCTTTCATCAAAGTAGAAAAGGGCCACTTTAGGTCTAATTAATTTCGATAACGGAACCAGTTCAAAGATGTAACGTATTTGTTGATATTTATTATTTCCGTAACGAACTAATAATTTGTTTAAATATTGTTCAGATACACTGTCTGAAACTCCTCCTACAGTGTTAGTTACCGTCAAAACTTGTTTATATTGATTGTTTCCAAATAAAACATTATAACCAGAGCTTAGATTCTTGCTATCTCGAGGAAGGTTAATCTCACTATCGTTTGAGACTGTATCTAAATTTGAATAAGTGTAATCGCTATCTATTGAAGAGTTGCCACAAGAAACCGAGGTAATGTTTCTGTGATCAAGGTCAAAAGAATAATATTTCGTTACATTATTGGCGTTTGTCGATGATGATGGTGTTCTGAAAAATGATGTGTATTGAAGTGATGATGTTTGTATGATGTTATCGATAGTTGTGGACATTGAAGTCATTCTATATAAAGAATCATATGCATTTGTCACTTCAATGTAATTACTATATTGTTCTTTGCCTTCTTTTTTAGATAAGACATTATCGTAATTATCATAAGTGTATTCGACAAAATTATCGTTTTCGTCCACCGTTTTTAAAAGGCGGGAATAATAATCATATTTTGACGTTTTTAGATAAGTATTATTTTTGGTGAATGTCTTGTTATAAATGAGAGCGTAATCAGTAAATAAACGAATGTAATAAAGGCGAACAATTGGGTAATATCCTAATTGCGCCGTGTAATCAGTAACATATTTAACAACTGTTTTAACGCCAAAAAGAGTGGAATCAATATCACAACGTTGAACGCTTGAAAAATGATTAACAATCGCATCAAGGGTAACTGTTGATAAAGTATCCGCAAATATAGCAATTAATGCCCCCAAAACGCCATCACAATACAAATATTCGCTTGGATATGTTGGAGCGTACACTAAAGTGTGTTTGTCATTGTCCCAAAAGAATGGTTTACCTCTGTTTTTATTGTAGTAGTTCGCTGTTAAATCTTTAAAAGTTAAAGAATGATAATATTGCCCATTAATAACAGTTGAAAAGAATGATGGTTTATTAAGTGAAGGTTCACTATTGTTTAAACCAAGATAATAATCAGACATATAACCTTTACATTCAATGATTTTGACAGAGAATCCAAAATGATGGTTTATATTTCCGTCTTGGAAGAAAGAAATGGACATCGTTAAACCCGGATTAGCAGATGACATATCATGGTCACTTGCGAGATAAAACCTAGTCAAAGCCACACCATTGCGTTCATTACTACGACACTCAAGCGTTGTTGTTATTCCCCCGCATGTCATTGTCACAGTGGGGACATTCGTCTTGTATCGGAGTAATTCATCATAATCTTTTGAAATTTGTAACAACAAAAGATAATATTTACCACCCTTAAGAATAAAACCATAATCATATGAGTAAGAGTAAATATTTAAATTAAAAGTATTGACTCCTTGTTGTGGAATTTGATTTGTTTTAAAGGAAATACCACGCATTTTATCTAGGGATGCGCTGTATTTATTAAACTCATCATATGAATTAAAAGAAGCAAAATGGACTTGGTTATCCTTAACTTCACCACTAGTGACAAGTCTTTCTTTTTCATCAAAAAGATATCGCATTCGAACACCATGATTATCAGTGACATCTGTTCGCATGGAACCATAATCAAAGGAATATGTTTTTAAAGTTTGGCCATTATATTTATGAGTGACAGAAATGGGCTTTTCCATTACGTCATCATAACCAAATAAAACACTATAAAGTGAATATTCATTAATGGACGATAATCTACCGTTATTTGTGTCATAAGAGATTGTTGTCTCTTTGGTGTCGTTACTTTCTTTGATAATTGTTAGTTTGCTGCTGGGTGAGGTGTAATTGATCGTTTGTAAAATATTAGAAGAGCTATCTTTAATGGTAATTGTTCCGTTAAGAGGTTTTTCTTCAATAACAACTGAAAAGCCTAAATAATCGGTAATTGTAATCGTGTAAAAACTTGGTAGACGCGTTTCATCTTCTTCTATTGTTTCATCGTTTTCACCATGATTTTTGGAAAAAGGTTGGGTATATGCGATATTTATTTCTCTGCCAAATTCATCGACAATTTTGATGAGATATCCGTCAGAATTAAATAATTTATATCCATTGTTTGAATCAACAAATAATTTATAATTGCCATTTGAGAGGGGTTCTAAGATTAAACCACTTCCATATTCATCAAAATAGTAAATGCCAGATTTTGATGTTTTTTTCAAAGAATAATATTTATATTCTCCATCAACATAGGTTTTTGGATTATTATTGAGAAAGTTTATTCTCTCTAAAATTGATAATTTAAATCGATAAGGTAAATTATGGTAACGAGAATTACTATAATCGTCGTACGTAAGTTCTAATGGATATGGCAAAACATCATTAAAAAGTCGTTTTTTAAACGTTAACAAACCAGAATTTAAATTTATCGAATATGACATGTCCTCCCCAATATCATCTTTAAGAACTTTTTGATTCTCTAAAAAGGCAAAAGGTCTATTGTAGGAGATGTCTAAATAGGGAACGGGTGTTTTTTCAAAATAATAAACACTGTTATCGTTTTGATCATTAGTTATTAATTCAAGTTCAAACGTCATTGAAGATTTATGCACGCGTGGAAAAGCATCAGAAATATCAAAAACTAAATATTTTTCACTGCTTGATATTTCTTTATAATCTCCAACATCAATATCTTCAATATCATTGGAGGTATTTTGAGATCTGTATGAAATCTTAATTCTATATGGGTCTACAATTTCAGATGGAATTTTAAAATAAAGCAAGCACTTATTAACAACGCTTCCACGAGAAATAGAAAAAGATGAAAAAATAACTGAAATGGGTGTGGTTCTGTTCAATTTAAAATGATTAGAATGACCACCAGTTCCAGAAGTATTAGAAAATGTAGTTGCATTAACTGTCTGATTAACTATCTCAGCCATGATTTTAGTATAAGATGAATCAACATCACATGCGATATAAATCGTTCGCTAATAGAAAATAATCTACGATTGATAGATATTATTGCGTGATTGTGCTTTAATATTGATATCTATGTCTGACTACATTTTAGAAAAAGAAGCATATCCAATTGGTAAAGATCTCGATGGAGTGGAACACACTACTGAGGACTTACACCAATTGTTATTAAAGATTTTGTTGGAATTAGACCGTGTTTGTCGTAAGAACAACATTCCTTACGCTATCGCATATGGTAGTGCTTTAGGCGCGTACAATTACGCTGGTTTCATTCCTTGGGATGATGATATTGACGCTGCTATCGATTATTTTGATCTTCCTAGATTGATCGAGGCTTTAAAGAAAGATTTGAGTGATGAGTTCACATTCGATAGCTATGAAACAGACAAGAGATACAACGTATTAATCCCCACTATTAAGATTCGTTATAAAGAATCATATTTGCTTGAAAAGAATTCTTACACTCTTCCTAATAGATGCCATAACAGCGATGGTTTCTTCCTTGACGTGATCGCTTTAGTGGGTACACCTGAGGACCCAAAAGAAAGAAAAAAGATTTTAAAATACGCGAAAAATAGAATGCCTTTATATACATTCTTCGATTCTTTATTAAGAATTCATCCTCATCTTATTAAGAAATCTTTGAAAAAGTACGAAAGAAAAATCGCAGAGAAATATAAGGATTCCAAATTTGTTTCACAAACCCCAATTATTCCTTTCCAGGATTGGGGCTTATCATCGCACACCGATGTTTATCCAAAAGATATTATCTATCCGTTTAAAGAATATGATTTTGAAGGTCATAAGATATATTCCTTCAATAACATTGAAGAATTCTGTCGCACGAGATATGGCGAAGAAGGTATGAAAAAATGGGATGGTGAAAAATGGTATGATCCATTCCCAAAAGAAAAAAGACAATTTAAGCACTTAGTGAAATATTCCCTATCGAGAAAGAAGAAATAATATGAATATCGCAATCGTTTTAGCCGCAGGAAGTGGCACAAGAATGGGCCAACAAAAGCAATTTATCATGGTAAATGAAAAACCACTATTCGTCTATTCACTTGAGGCTTTTGATTTCCATCCATTAATTCATAAAATTCTTCTCGTTGTTCCTTCTAATGATGTTGATAGGGTTAGTTCCTTCTTAAAGGAATATCCATTAAGAAAAATGGTGGGTGTTATTGCCGGTGGTAATTCTCGTCAAGAATCCACATTCTTAGCACTTAAGTATTTAAAAGAAAAGAATGTTAAAGACGATGATATCGTTTTGATTCATGACGCTGCTAGACCACTAGTTTCTCAAAAAATAATTGAGGATAACATATATTTAACCCAAAAATATGGTGCAGTTGAAACAGCGTGTAAAGCTGTCGATACACTTGTTATTTCTAAGAATAATCAAACTGTTGATCATACATTAAATAGAGATGAGATTTATCAAAGTCAAACTCCCCAAAGTTTCTTATTTAATCTCATCTACCAAGCCCACAACTTACGTCAAGGCGAATCATTCACTGATGACGCTGGTTTAGTTAAATCAATGGGAAATGAAGTATATATCGTTGAGGGTGATAAATATAATTTTAAAATTACCACCCCAACGGATTTAGATATTTTTGAGGCTATTATAAATAAGAGATGAAGAACAATATTCGTATTAATGTCATTGTGAATATTATCCGCACAGTCGTCTTGACTTTGCTTTCTTTTATTACGTTTCCATGGGTTTGCCGTTATTTAGGCGATTCCGCAGTTGGAACATACACTTGGGCTAATACTTTTGTTGCCTATTTCCTTATTTTAGCGAAGATTGGTATTCCTAACTTAGCGGTTAGAGAATGCGTTAAGGTGAGAGACAACAAGGAAGAATTATCAAATAAAGTACAAGGTTTCTTTCTCTTACAATTAATCAGCACCATTTTATCATTTGGTTTATTATGTGTGGTTGTTTTCTCTGTACCCGCTTTAAGAGAACAACATTCGCTTATATTCATTCTTTCACTCAACTTCTTAGTGGGTGCCTTCTCTTTTGAATGGGTATTCATCGCTTTAGAAAAACAATTCTATATGGCGGTGCGTAGCATTGTTGCCTTAACCATATCTGCGATTTTAATCATTGTTTTCGTGACCACACCTGATGATATTTTACTTTATGCATTAATCGCGATTATGGTCACTGTGATTACCACAATTGCTAACGTTTACTATGTAAGAAGATTTGTTTCCTTTAAGAAAACAATGCCTTATAACTTAAAACAATATAGTAAACAATTACTTGTTTTATGTACTTTATCACTAGTCTTATCCATTTATAATCAAACCGATACCTTTATTTTAGGTTTCATTAATAGCGACAAAACCGAAGTTGCTTCTTATTCCGTTGGTATTAAGGGTGTTGATATTATTATCGGTATTATTACCGCTTTATCAGTCGTCTTTATTCCAAGAGCGGCTTATTACTACTCCAAAGAAGATAAGCGTTTCTTCAACAATTTAAATAAGTATTCCATCAATATTTGTTTGTTTATTGTTTTACCAGCGATAGTTACAATGTGTGTTTTAGCTAAACCAATATGTGGACTTATTTCTGGCTCATATACATTCCAGCAAGGTGATGATTACTATAACGCTCCATACGTTTTAATGATTTTAGCAGCGATGATGGCGACATATTCCATAGGCGATATTATTTATGGACAAATTCTTTTACCAATGAAGAAGGAAAAATATTATCTCATCGCTATTAGTGTGGGGGCTTTAGTTAACGCTGGCGCATCAATTGGATTAGGTATGTTCCTCTTTAAAGACAGACCGGCGATAGGAGTCGCTATTGGAACAGTAACCACCGATGTGTTGATTATCATTTTCTTACTCGCTTTAACTTGGAAATGGACAAGAAAAACAGTGTTTAATATGAATACACTTAAATTATTGATTGCTAATGCGGTGATATTAGGTGTTTCCTTACTTATCTACAACCCATTATTGACTTTATGGAAAAATATGAATCTCTCCGATGGAGTAGCCTACACTCTTCAATTAGTGGCTATTGTCGCTATCGCGGGAATTATCTATTTAGTAATCTTATTCCTTTTGAAGGAAGATTTAATTTATTCTTTTTCCAAAAAAAGAAAGGAAGAACGTAAAAATGCCGAATCCGAATCTTAAAGAAAATAAAGTGAAACGTTTTTTTGTAGCCCCGTTCCGTAATGTGGTTAAGGCTATAAATAAAACATGGTATGTAAAGTCACAATATAAATACATTACCCATCATAAACTCAATTTGAAAAACCCTGTGAGATATACAGAAAAGCTGCAATATCTACGCTTATTTGTCTATCCAAAAGATCCTTTAGTCAGTCAGTGCGCTGGTCGAGTGGGAGTGAGAGAATACTTAAAAAGAAAGGGGTTTTGCGATAAATTAATCCCTATTTATGGTGTTTACAACTCCTTTGATGAGATTGATTTTGATAAGCTTCCTGATCAATTCGTAATGAAGTGTTCTCACGCTTGCGCTTTTAATTATATTTGTCGTGATAAGAGCAAGATCGATAAAGAAGAATTAAGAAAGAAATTTAATAAATGGTTAAAAACTAACTATGGTAAAAAGACTGTGGAGTTACATTACGCGAAGATTAAACCACAGATTATTATTGAGAAGTTTTTAGTGGAAGAAGGACAACCTTTACCACTTGAATATAAGATTCACGTCTTTAATGGCAAGGCACGTTCGATGTATGTTGTCTCATCACGTGGAGTAGATATTCGTTATAACAACTACTATATTGATTGGACTCCCTTTGATGGCAGTCAATTTAATGGTTGGAAAAAGACTGATTATCCACTAAAAAAGCCAGACCATTGGTCTGACATGGTTGAGATGGCGGAGATTCTTTCTAAACCTTTCCCATTCGTGAGAGTGGATCTATATAACATTAACGGAAAAATTTATTTTTCCGAAATGACATTTACCCCAGCGAAAGGCACATTAATCTTAGATGATGATAAGTGTGATTTTGAAATGGGCGAATGGTTAGATATTTCAAAATTTGTTAATGCCAAGTAGAACCTGGTAAAAACATTTCATATAAAAGTAAACAATGCGTAAGCGATGGGGTGTACTCCGCTCCATGGCTTTCAATATATTCATCATGGACTAGTTCATATTCGATAGAGTAACCAGCGCATCTACTAATATCATATTTTTCAAGGTCAAAGCCAAAGAATGTATAGATATTTGTAGCTTCGCTATAGTTTGTATTCACGTGTTCAATTGGGTAGGTGAATTCTACACGTTTATAGGTGGAACTATTAACTTTACAGTAGAAATTAATCTTCAAAATAATTGAGGAATTATGAGCGGGAATGCCAGTAGAAACACCATCGCGTCTATAATCTAATGATGCTTTGAAATTAAGCGCAAAATAGGAATATTCCTTTAATTCTTTACTGGTTTTTGCTGCAAAGCCACTTTCACCAATTTGCACACGGGCCAATTCATAACGGCCATGGCAGAACATTTGTCCATCAAATAATTTAGATAAATAGCCATATTTGAAGGAGGATTCACTCTTGCTTAGGGCAAATGTTTGACCATAACTCCTTGTGTCATCGTTAAAATCTAAATCATCGGCGTAGTCATAATCATTATGATCAGGGAAATAAGCGTCATTAGGGCTTAAAAACACCTTATCAGCGTCTTTATCAAGGACGTGACTCTCGCTTTCCATTTCCACTTCATGGTAATTTAAATCCTTATTCCATTCCTTATAGAAGTTGAGATTATAATCAACAGAATTATAAACATTACCAGGATAGACTTCTTTTAAACCATAACCACATCCTGTGAGAATAAAGATGGGGAATAAGAGGAGGATCTTTTTATTTACTTTCTTCATTTTTCTTTTCCTCCTTTTTCTCTTCAGTCGTAGTCACAATAAGTGGTGTTCCTTCTTTTTCTTCCTTAATCGCTTTCTTCACCACGATTGGTCTATTTGAGTTCAATGATTTGAATAAGCAATAGCCAAATAAGAAGATGATGATAAAGAAGATATTGTTCATATAGAAAGGAACAATACTGTTATAGAAAACATATGGTGTCGCATCAAAGGCGATAAAGGAATAGATTAAGGAGACTAAAATAAAGCCTATAACCAATACTTTATCTTCTTTTTTATCTGTTGAATACATGTAATAGAAGAACACATGTCTGATACACATAATAAGGACAAAGACAAGGAATCCAGTGCCGAATAAACCAGACACAAAGAAGGAATCAAAGAAGAAGGAATTGGATGAATCGTTAAAGACCCAAGTCATCATACCAAAGTTTTGATACGCTCCTGCGATTGGATAACCAAGTATCTTAACGTTAGTGAATGTTCCATCGAGAATAGCGTTATAGCCACTCACTAAACGATTGGAGTTAAATAAACGATCAAATAAAGCATTCTTAGTCGTTAAATCTCTTAAGAATGAAAGACGGAAAGTGGAGACACTATCTTGAGCGTTAAGTAATAATAAGACAAATCCAGCGATAGCTAATCCGCCGATGATTTTCATGGTTACTTTTAACCATTTGGTTTTTAAATTAAATTTAGTGAAGATGTTGATTAAGGCTATGACCACAGCGATAACAAATAAATAAAGGAGAGTGAACTTATTGATTGTCAAGATGATGGTTAATAAACCTAAAATGCCAAATGATAGATAGGCTACGAATGTCTTCTTTTGTTTGCTATAAGAAATAAAAGATAAAGGTAAGAAGGCGGTTAACAAAATCATCGGATAGAAAGTGAAATAAGATAATGACACTTCTTCAAATGAGAAATTAGTGAGGAAATACGCCATTTCAGAGACGGGAACTGGGGATGGCGAACCATCATAGTATAAATAGTAATTCGCGTATCTAATTGTATAAAAAGGCACAAATTGCACCATTGTGACTATAAGGTTTAAGAACGTTAAGAAGGCAATACCACTATAGATGACCAATAAGGCATGACCAATCTTAAAATCCTGATTAGAGGCGATATAATATCCCGCAGCAGCAAAGCCCACTAATCCAAATGGAACGATAAAACGGAACCAGGAATTAGATAAAGCGAAATTAGGATCTAAATAGAGGTAACTTATCGCGGATAAAAAACCATATACAAGAATGGGGAATAAGAAAAATCCTATATTAGAGAGACCATCTTTTTTCACTTGTTGGAACATCACTGCTATAACAAGAACAACAAGCAAGATGCTCACAATTGTGTATAAGTAAATTGAATTCCAAATAGAAGAGGCAAATAAGGCTAAAACTTCAAGAACCACAAAAACAAGGACGCGTCCAAATTGTGATAAATTGAAGTTAGATGCTTTGTTCTCTTCGCGCATATAACATAATTATAATAATTTTATTTACTAAATAAAGCAAAAGGGCAAATCGGTATATTGCATCGTTTAAGATTGGGTAAGAAAAAACCTTGGTTTGTTCCAAGGTTTTTCAATCATTTATTCTTACTAATTTAAGATTAGTCTTCGGAATCAAAATAATAGTCGTCAACGATACCGGATTCTAAATATTCTTCGGCTTCAGCGAATGCTTCAATGATTTGTAATTCTTCGGCATCAGTAACTTCGTTTTTGTTTCTTGGATCCATGAATACTTCCTCCAGCTATCTTTTTTCAACGCGTCTAATCTAACATAGACGAACAATAATACAAAGACATTTTTAATCATTTTTAGACACTGTCCAAATCGACTTTTTTGGACATATTTTTTTTCGTTAAAAATGTGGGTTATAAATATCCTTTATTTATATAAAAAAGATGCGCCAATTTTGCGCATCTAGTCTTTTACTCCACCATCGTTGATATAGAGGATTCCGATTGTCTTTGGACCACAGTGGCTTGTGATTGTGGCACCAGCAATTGTCTCCAAAATATTCACAAATCCTTCATGTTTGAGCCATTCTCGGCAATTTTCAACCATTTCTTCGGTTGCATGCGTGTGTGTAATAAAGACGATTGATTTATCTGGGTTATTAAATTCACCTAATGTATCACGGCAATATTCATCAACACAATTGATGCTTTTACCACGATATTTTTTACCGGGCACCATCGCACCATGTTTTAAAACTATTTGTGGTTTAAGTCTCAAAAGCATCGCTCCAAATTTTTGTAATCCGGTACATCTACCACCTTTGTATAAATAAGATAAAGTGTTAACGACAAAGCTGGCTTGTACCTTATGGGTTCTACTTTCCACTTTCTTTACAATCTCTTTTGGAGAATAACCTTTATCCACTAGTTGAGAAGCATATATAGCGCTTAAAGCAATACCGGTAGATAAAGATCTAGAATCGATGACGTAGACATTCTCTAATTTACTAGCGGCTTTGCGCGCACTTAATATTGCGGAAGAGATTTTTTCACTAAGTGAAATGTGAATTATTGCATCATATTGTTTTAATAAATCTTTAAAGTAATGCGAATATTCAAATTCATTAATCGCACTGGTTTTTGGTAATTCACCAGTTTCATCAACATATTGAAAAATATCTTCTGGTGTTATTTCGCCATCCTTGCCCATTCTTTCTCCCAAATTCACAGTGAATGGAATTGTGGAAATGTGGTATTTTTTGAGTAATTCTGGGCTGAGATCAATTGTTGATTCTGCGGAAATAATTATTTTCATTCTAGAAAATATATTAACATATTTAATGAAATGTTAATTATTATTTATTAATAAGGAGATAGATTATGGACCCAGTACAAAGATTTATTAAATACGCGAAAATTGACACTCAAGCGGATGATACAACCGGCACTACGCCATCTACCGAAAAGCAAAAAGACTTATCCAGAGTTCTTGTTGAGGATTTAAAGGAATTAGGCTTAGAAGATGCTTATATGGATGAATATGGTATCGTCTACGCTCATTTAAAAGGTGAAGGCGATAAGATTGGTTTAAACGCCCATGTTGATACCGCATTAGAAGTCACTGACACCAATTGTAATCCTCAAA
Organism: Bacilli bacterium; assembly: GCA_024696885.1. GTDB lineage: Bacteria > Bacillota_I > Bacilli_A > RFN20 > CAG-826 > CAJOLV01. The sequence continues at coordinate 19,115 of JAILGI010000038.1, read as the reverse complement.
TCATTAAGAATTATGATGGCAAGGATTATCATTTAAATGATAAATATGTTCTTTCTAGTGAAGAATTCCCCGCATTAAAGAAACACATTGGTAAAGACTTAGTGGTTACCGATGGCAATACCTTATTAGGCGCAGATGATAAAGCGGGCATCGCTATTATTATGGGTGTATTAGAACACTTACATAACCATCCTGAAATTAAACACCATAACATTTCCGTATGTTTCACCGTTGATGAAGAAATCGGTGAAGGACCAAAACACTTTGATTTAAAGAAGATGGACGCTGACTATGCCTTCACAATTGACGGAGGAGATATCAGTCATATCGATGCTGAAAACTTCAACGCACAACAAGTCCATATTCACGTAGAAGGCGTATCTGTCCACCCAGGTGAAGGAAAGAACGCCTTAATCAATGCTTTATTAGTATTACATGAATTAATTGAAACATTCCCTAAAAAGGAAACACCATATGATGCCAATGAAGATGAAGGCTATTGGCATATCAATGGCATTGAAGGATCTAGCGATGTTTGCGATTTAGATATGATTCTTCGTGACTTTGATTATGATAACTTATTAAAACGCAGCGAATATATCAAAGAGCAAGCAGCGTTATTACTAAAGAAATATCCAAAAGCAAAGATTGATGTTGCTGTAAGAGATCAATATTACAATATGCTTCCTTATGTCCAAAAAGATCCTCGACCTGTGGATAAAGCTAAGGAAGCATTAATCAAGAATGGTTTAACTCCTGTTATGTCTAAGATAAGAGGCGGAACCGATGGAGCAACTTTCTCTAAGAGAGGTTTAGTGACACCAAATCTAGGAACTGGTAGTTCTAATCATCACGGAAGATATGAATATTTAGTCGTTCAAGATTTCCTCAAGATGATTGATGTGGTTCTCGATATAGTTAAACTCTAAAGTTTTAAACGCTTTCAGAATTGTTTATAATTTGATTGATATGAATGATTTACAAGCGAGATTATTAGTTATCTTTAAAGCCTTTCATGATGTTTGTGAAAAACACCATTTAAGATATTTTCTCAATGGTGGTTCTTGCTTAGGTGCGATTAGACATAAAGGTTTCATTCCTTGGGATGATGATATAGATGTCATGATGCCTAGAGAAGATTATGAAAAGTATTTAACACTTCAAAAAGAATATGAAGGAACTCCATATTTCATTCAGTGGTGGAAATCAGATCCACATTATACATATGGATACGCAAAGCTCAGAGATTCCTCCACTACGTTTATTGAAGATCACTTTAAAAACCATCGTATAAATCACGGTGTTTGGATTGATATTTTCCCGATTGATGGAATGAGCAAAGAGCCAATTCCACGCGAGAAATGCGCAAAAAAAGTCAAATTTATCTGGCGACAATTCTATCTTTCCTATTTACCCGCGTTGATGCGAAAACCACAAAAGAAAACATGGTTTAAAGACATTATGATTGATATTGCCGTGGCTATTCCTTACCTATTCGACATTGCTCATTTTAGAAATAAGAGAATGGATAAATACGCGAAGAAATTAAAGATGGAAGAATGCGCTTTATCCGGTAATTTATTCGGTTACACATTTAAACGAGCGGCTATGGATAGCGACATCTTCTCTGACTTCGTCTATGTCCAATTTGAAGACATGCAAGCCAGGGTCATGAAAAGATATCATGATTACCTCACATGTATCTTTGGCGATTATATGAAACTGCCACCTATTGAGCAGCAGGTGGGTCACCATTACAACAAAGGATTCTCATTAACCGAAGGTTATAAAGAATATATGAGTAAAAAACACAAGTGATGAACTTGTGCTTTTTATTTATTTATAAAGATTAATTAGTTCTTCTTTTGTATTAATGTTGAAATCTTTGAAGGAGAAGACTGATTCTGGTTTAATCATTTCCTTATACCAAGATGACACCATTTCGCAGTTATCTTTCTTCATTTCAAATAGTCTTAAGAACTCTAAGATGATATCTAAACCAAATGGGAAGTCCGCGGTGAAGTATCGACTTGAGAAATCAGGAATGAATTTACCTGGCTCCACTTCTTTCATTGGGGAATATAAACCTTTGAATCCTGCAATACTAATAATCTTTCTTGTCATTTGTTCTGGGGTTTCAGAATCATAATATGGGAGAATGCCGGGAATATCTTTCACTGGTAATCCATAGGTTTCAAACATGGGGAATAAGGATGCTAATTCGTTATCCATTTTCTCTAATAGAATAGAGGTTTCATCATTCCAAGATTCGTAAAATAATGGGTTTTTACTGTAATAAACTCCTTCATGATAGTCATGGAAGAGGTTATATAAACGAGATGTATGTAACACTGCATTACTATTGATTAAGGTGATATTTAAGTAATTATCTAATTCATGAACCTTAATACCAAATAACTCATTAATGAGCATAGAGGCAGTGTGATTATAACTAGATGGAATAGACGCCACTTTTAAGAGTGATTTTTTGCCGGATTCTCTTACTAACTTACCAGGTTCTAATATACGAGCGACACAGTGCACTCTTTGTAAACCAGAAATGGTAACGCCTTTTTTAAGAGCTTCATGAAAATAGAATTCCGCACCTCCACTACCAGGGATAAAGATTAAATGTTGTCCTTCATGTAATAAAGGAATTAAATCTTTGGCTAATCCTTTAAAAAGGAAGGAAGGGAAGGTAATAAAAATATAATCAGATAAAGAAACAAATTCTTTTAAATCAGATGTAATGGTTTTGATTTTTGCCGAATAAGTAATCTTGTTGTCTTCATCTCTCACATTCATGATGTTATCAACGCAGTTTTTCATAGAACCGACGTTGTCATATAAAGCAACATCATGGCTTAAGGAGAACTTGGTGGCTAATATGGTGCCCATATTACCAGCGCCTACAACACCGATTCTCTTTCTTTCACCTAATCTATGAGATGGATCCACCGCGCATAATTCATCGAATGAATCAATTTCAAAAATAGATTCTTTAGCGCACGCTCTTGCGTGGACGTTAAATTCATTTTGATAAATGGAGAAGAAACACATTTCCCAGAATTCTTGACGATTCTTTTTATCTTCGTGCATTTCTAATAACTTTTTAGCTAGGAATGCACCATCTTTTTCATTCCAATAGGAAATACCAAAGGCTTGGTAACAGTCTTTACCGCCTTTACGATAATTATGGATAACATCATTACTATCGACGTCATAACACCAATCGTCAGTCTCTTTGACTGGTGTTCCTAGATAATTAGATTCATATTGATATTTAGTGATAACATCATCTCCGCGAACCACAAAATCAGCTTCGCAAACATAAGTGTTATCTAATAAATGAGCGAATCTAATCGCACTTGATATATTGTTTTCCTTATCAAAATCATCATTATCGATAAATTTAATGAAAGGATATTTTTCTAATAAGACATCAAATTGTTGTTTTAAATAACCTCTTACGAGATAGATTTCTTTGATACCCACTTTGACGATTTTTTCAATTAATGTTTCGATGATACGTACACCGTTGACTGTCACTAATGGCTTTGGGGTGAATAAAGTAATAGGCATCATACGTGAACCAAAACCCGCAGCCATAATAATAGCTCTTTTAACGCGATATGGTTCTAAGGCTTCTAATTGTTCTTTATTTAATTTGTTTTCTTTTTCTAGTGCAACTAATTGATTAAACAATTCTCTATTCATATTGATAAGTCCTCAAAGCGTATTGCGCATATTTCTTCGCCATATAATACCAATTATATAAAACTTCACCCATAACGGAACCGATTGATTGTTTGTATAAGGCCCAAACAAACCAATAGTAAGCGATAATCGCTACATATGACATGAAGTGTTCTTCTTCTTTTAATGAATATTTATCTTGTAGATATTCTTTAATAAATTTTTTTGCTTCATCAAAATCATACATCGCATCCACGATGAAATAACCGACATCCACTCCTGGGTCCGCTGAACCGGAATATTCCCAGTCAATCAAAACAACATCATCATCTTCTTTGATGAGCCAGTTTGGTTGATAGGTATCGCAGTGGCATAATCTCTTTTCATATAAGCCATCTTTATCGATTTTTTGATATATCTTATGGATATCCTTCTTTAATTTTTCAAAGTCAGGCATATCGATACCTTGTGTCTTTTTGACATGTTTTTCATATTTTAATGCGTCGTACCATGGCTCAAAGGCGAAATCCACCTTGATGTTTGCATCATGTAATTGTTTCATTTTACGAATTACAATTTTGCTATCTTCAAAGTTGTGGTAATCAGGCACTCTTGTGTTAGGGACGAAATAAGATATCTTCCAACCCTCTTTAGCGTTCATCTTAATGAATGATGGATCAAGGTTTATTTTCTTGGCTATTTTTAATGCTTCTTCTTCATTTTTACGATTGATGAATTGAGTGGTTCCTAAACCAGGATGTCTATAGACATATTTCTTGCCTTTAACAATAAATGTATAAGAAGTATTGGTTAATCCTTCTTGAATAGGAGCAAAGTCAGTAATGTCGCCTTCTTTACATCTTAAAACTTTGGCGATATTTTGCATGATCTTGCTTGTCGTGTGTTCAATGTATTTTTCATCAAAGTCGCGTAATTGTTTTAAGTTATCAAATTCAAAGATGGTGCCTACTTCTCTTTCATCAATATACATAGGGGGTAAGCTATTGATGTTTCTCGCAAATGCGTTTTCCCAGAAATCACGGTCAAAATCGCCGAGGTCGTGATGATCCTCTAATAACTTTTTAAATGCTTTAGAAAACTCTTCGTTCCAGAAGGAGAAGCCTAAAAGGATATGACCACTTTTCTTACTTCTAAATCCTATAATGCGTTTACCTGTACCTAAAGATACGCGTGGCTCAACAACATCGGTTTTATTTAAAACGGATGTATAGAAGGTTTCATATTCAAACTCATTGAATGGGTTATTAATGAAATATTGATCGCATGAACAGATATAAGTTCTTGAGAAGAAATTACGCGCTAAATATAGTGTTTCGCAGTTATTTTTCGTTTCATAGGTGGAATTAATGATGATTTTGACACCATATTTTTCCCCTAAATAGAAGAAGGATTCTTTCTTATAACCGAGCACTAAAATGATTTCTTTAATACCCGCTTCTAAGAGTTGTTTAATTTGCCTTTCGATTAAGATTTCATTTTTAATTTCAAATAATCCTTTGGGTTTATCAAAGGATAAAGGGGCAAGTCTTGTGGACATGCCAGCGGCCATAATAATTGCGTTATTCACACGATATGGTTCTAATGCTTTTTTTCCTAATTCAGTAATGCCTTTTGTGTCGATAAACTTTTGTTCTAATAGTTGCTTATGAACTTTAGAAAGCGTGCCTAAAGAAAGGCCGGTCTTTTTAGCGACATTTCTTAAAGAATCAGGGCCGTACTTAAAATAGTTTCTTAATACAAGAAAGGTGTTTTTATCCATTGTTTATTACACTTTGTGATGGTTGAATATGCCTCTAAAAATCATACCCAAAACGGATTGTTTTTGATTTTGATAGGCGACACCACCTAAGAATGTTTGTTCCACTTTAATGGTGTTCAATTCTTTAACTGGTGTTTCATATGGGTTTTTAGAAAGGATAACCATATCGGCGATTTTACCGACTTCAAGGCTGCCTCTTTCTTTTTCATCAAATGTTGTCCAATAACCATTATAGGTACAAATTCTTAATGCTTCTTTCGCGGTTAAGGATTCTTTTGGATTGGAATGGTTACAGGCTTTATAAATCCAATCGATTGGATCAGGTGTGGTACATGGACCATCACTACCTGCGGACATCATAATATTATTATTTAAGAAGGTTCTTAATGGATTGAGTCTATTGGCTCTTTCTTTACCTAAGATTTCTTCTAAGTATTCATCTGGTTCTTGTTTCCAACCGATAAAAGCGGTTTGGACAGGCATTTGAATGTGGTAATCCTTACAAATCTTAATGCCTTCTTCCGTTGGTAAACAGTCATGAATAATACCATGTCTATGATCCTCTCTTGGGAAATCATCAAGAGCGGCTTTCATACAGCGTGTGGCTTGATCAAAGGCTTTATCACCAATCGCATGCATTTCAATTTGAAGACCCATTCTATTGGCTTTCTTTAAGAAGTTAGTGACCTTTTCATCGGAATAATAAAGGACACCAGAGTTGTTCTTATCATTGATATATGGTTCATTCATGGATGCATCTTGGGAACCAAAGCAGCCATCTAAGGCGCATTCGAAACAACCACCGATACGTGGTAAGTGACGTTTTTTAGCAACCTTTGGATTTAAAGATTGAGAGAAAACTCTTAATTGCAAACCGCGTTGTAAGGATTTGCCAAAGATTTTTTCAAACGTAATATCGAGGTTCATTGGGAAACCGACACCGGAAACGGTGTGAATTAAACCAATACCGCGTTTAGCTTGGAAATCCGCGGCTTGTTGCATTTGTTTTAATAAACCAAAGACAGAAATGGAATTAGAAATGTAATCGGAAACAACAAAGAATGCTTCTTGATTCATTTCACCGGTATCTGGGTGGTAACCTCTTAAAGGTTTTAATTTTTTATCTAATTTCTTTAATAAGACGGAGTTAACGATACAAGCATGGCCATCGTATTTAACGATCATCATTGGTTTCTTTGGACATACTTTATCTAATTGTTCTCTACTTAATAGCACTCTTTCCTTAACGGAATATGGGGAAGCACCAAAAGCGAGAAGGGTTTTATTCTTACTTTTTGCGACGAATTTTTTGATTTCTTCCATCATTTGTTCGTTAGATTCACAATCCATAACGTTAAGTCCAGCGTTGAACATTGAGAAGCTGGCGAAGTGTTGATGGGAGTCACAGAATGTAGGAGTTAAAACTTTTTCACCTAATTCCACGACTTTTGCATTTTTATATTGTTCAGGAAGCTCATTTCCCACGAAAACGATTTTTCCCTTATCTTCGACGAGATATTTAAATACATCATCATTTGCGTTTACGCTTAATATTTGACCTGAATAAACTGTCATTTTAGTTATCTCCTTGTTTAAACAAGATTATATTAACACTATGTGTTCATTTTTCAATATGTATCTTAAAATTTGAACAGTCAATGAAATAAATAAAAGCACAAAGTCATCTATCTTCAAAATCTAATAATTCGATTTAAATGCACCACTACTGCAAAACAATTATTTATTTATAAATAAATTTTTATTTTGTTGTTTGTCGATGTTATATATTTGCATATTTCTAATAAAAAACTCTCAAATTAAGTAAAAGTATTTTATAATGTATTAAATGTTTTGCTATGGTCACTTATCAAATGGCCATATAACATTCCGCTTAAGTTTATTTTAAGTTTAGCCCATTTTTTATTAAAAGGAGCGTTTGCTAGGATGGCTAATAGCAAGAAGTACAAATGAACAAGAGAGCTTATCTTCTTAGTTTGGTTACTATCACAGCATGTTCCACGCTTGTTGTATCGTTAGTATCAATGAATCGTGGATCCGATATGTTCAGTAGAACAACTGGTACTGATGATTTCTACTCAATCACAGTTGAAGACACTGACATTACAACAGAAACAGAGAATCCTGTAAGTGGAAGCTTTGTAGCCAAAACAGACCAACTTCAAAACGATGTAAGTTTTGCTTATGTCAACGCTAGATACAGCGAAGGCGACGATGCAGTTTACATCGATCAAAATGAAGTCGGTTACATTTGCAACCCATACGAAGCTGGTGGAGAAAATGAGATTCGTTCCATGAATTCCATCACGATTACTGGTTATGGCACATTCTACATCAAATGGGGATTTGAAAATGCTGGTGTTATCGAATATGTTGGCATCAAGCAATTAACAATTAATCCTTCATATGAATACGATTTTGAAGGTGACCATCCAAATTATGTTTTAGTTACCAGTGGTAACGCATATTCTGCACCATATATTAAACAATTCGTTATTAAATACGGTAACGCATGTGAATCTGGAACTAACCCATATAAGGTTGTTGATGGCATCAAATATAGAAAACTTGAAGACCACGCCGTAGTATTAGGTTTAGACAATCATTCATTAGAAAACGCCGTTATCGCTAAACAAGTTGATGGTTTAGACGTTACTGCAATCAACGATTACGCTTTCGAAGATGAAGATTCCTTATTATCAGTAACCATTCCTAATACAATTTCAGAAATGAGGGATGCGTTTTATGATTGTGACAATATTGCTACTGTCACATTCGAAGCTGGTGGAACAGGAAATATTTCAATGAGTGGGGCATTCAGAGGTTGTAGAGCCTTAACCTCTCTCACACTTCCAAAACGCGCATGTGATTATCAATACAATTTTGACTATTACACATTCTACGATATGGAAAATTTAGCAACTATTGCTATTGAAGACGATTATGACGAAGGATATTTCACAGTTGTTGATAATATTCTCTACGCAGATAATGGAACTGTTCTTTATAAATATCCATCAAAGAGAGCTGGAACATCATTTACAGTTCCTGCTGAAGTTGTGAGACTTCATGATTCTTCAATGAGAGAAACTGCTAACCTTGAAACCTTAATTTTACAAAATACAAATCAATTAGCGTTTGATAGTTATGCTTTATCATACAGTGAAAAACTTTATGACATTCAATTCAATGGATCCGGTGCTGTTAAACTTTATTGGAATCCATTAAGAAATTTCGAAGGACACTTAGTCCTCCCAGCAAACACTATTATTGACGCAAGAGGTTTAGGCCAACTCGGAGATGGCGCAAGAGTGTTCTTCGAAGCAACCGAACCATTAGATTCATGGTCAGAAGACTGGGCAGATTCCAAGACAATGGATTCTCAAAATGTTAAATTCTATTTCTATTCAGAAAATGAACCAGCTGTTGACGCACCTGAACACGCAGATGGATTCTGGCACAGAGTTGGATCAAACGACGCTCCAAGAGTGTGGTCTGATACACTTACCATTCAATCCAGCGCTGAATTCGATGTAGATGGTGCATGGTTTGCAGTTTGGGCTTGGACACAAGGCGATAACGCATCAGGAGCTTTCTACTATGATCACAACGCACCAGTTGATTACAAATACACAATCAATGTTCCAACAGACAAAAACTGCTTCATTATCTTAAGAATGAAGAGTGGAGTTGATGCTGCTGCAATCACAGCATTCCCATCAAATGAACAAATTCACAATAGAACTGTTGATTTTGCGGATGAAGCTTTAGCAGAAGTAACTATTGCTAGCTGGCACGATCCATATCATTACGATAATCTCCAAGTTATTTGGAAATAGTCGTTAATGATTCTAATTTATTAGAATGAGCCAAGGTGAAAATTAGCCTTGGCTTTTTTCGTTTAAGAAATAAAAAAGCGACTTACGCCGCTTTTAAGGTTCTTGTACCTTCCCCATTTCTTTTGCCCAATGGGTATTAACTCTTGCCTACATTAAACTAGATTACAATTATTTTGTAAAGATAATCGGTATCGATATGGACTCATACCTAGTTTAACAACAATTCTTTTTTTATTGTAATATTCGATGTATCGAATAATTGCTTCCTCAAGCTGCGATATAGTTTTATATAAATGCTCTTTACCATAAAACATTTCTTCTTTCATTCGCCCAAAGAAGTTCTCAGTTGGAGAGTTATCTAAGCAATTTCCTTTTCTAGACATTGATTGAATTATCTTTAATTCTTCCAATTTGTCATGATATTTTTGCATTTGATATTGCCATCCCATATCGCTTTGCAATATCGCTAGTGAGATGGAATCGCCATGCGCTAAATATAAGCGAACTTGATATTTGATTGTAGAAGTTGCCAAACCATATTTTTTTGATAATTCATCGTATTACAAACCATCATCAACATGTTCTTTGACGATTTTGAGTTTTTCCGCTCGGGTGTATTTAAGAGTATTGTCTGGCATAAATAAAACCCCCTTCCATTTTACCCTGATTTGGGCAAAATTTTGGGGGAAGTTTCATTATTTTGGTGGAGCCGAGGAGAATTGAACTCCTGTCCAAAGATGGCTCTTCAATAACGTCTACAGCTTAGACGATATTTTTATTTAACATGCTTTGTATATCGACTCACTTCACATGCGAGGCTAATTCTAATTTCATTATTGTTCCATTTGCCTTCAAACAATAATTATCCTTTTGGTATGACACCCTGACCAGGCGTGAAAGGCTAAAACCCTGGAGGATGCTCTGCCCGGCGCGTAGCGTCGGAACTCTATGTCGAGTGCTTAAATTAAGCTAAGCAGAGTGATTGAGCTCTAGGAGCTCTCATATAACTGTTGTCAGTTATTTTTCTTTTGGTTATCACGGTGACCAACCGGCTGCAGTTAGAGCCTAGCACATCCCTGTCGAAACCAGTACGACCCCACTTGTGCTATTTGCGGAATAATTCTATCAAAAAGCAAAAGAAAATCAACGAATATTAGACCCTTATAAAAATCTATTTGTAAAATAGAACCTTATACCATACAATATACAAGCAAAGTGAGGTATTCAAATGAAACCAAGAACTAAGAATTTCTTATTAAGTTTATTCGGGGGATTAGTCAGCAATGACCGCGTCATCGATGGTGCGAAAACACACCCATGGTGGGTTGCCCTTATTATTTTTGTTATCGCTTCTTTTATTCCTGTTATTCCTATTACTGTTGGACAAGCTAATAGTTATGGTTCTTCTTTCTTAAGCAGCAACATCTATGGCTTTGATCAAAGTTTAGCGACAGCTTGTGTCAAATTAAACGAAGCCAAAAAGGACTTTGAAGTCAAAGAAGGTGCCTATTTAGCATATACCGAAAATGGCACAGAAGTTCCGGTGGCAAATTACGATGATGAAAAGCCAGTTTATCAAGTCATTAATTCCGAAACCAATCAAATCGATTTAGAAATCTATTATTCCGCGACCAAGATTGATTCCGCTTCTTATAAAGAATGGATTGGTAATATTGAAAAGCAATCCTATAAATTGGGTTCTTCCACAGAAGCACCTGGCGAAGAAGAAAGCGGATACGCTCCATCATTCATCGCCCTTCATAGTAAAGGTGTTTACACTAGAATTAATAAAAACAATTCTACAGAAGCTGGTTCAGGAACATATACTGCTTTCTCCGCAGACTGGAAGCACATTGATGTGGGTACAAAATTAATCGCTGAATCCTTACCTGATGGCGCCGCTCAACTCAACAAACAAGAATATGTTGATAGCGTCTTAAAAGTTTGGAAAGGCTATTATAATAAGGCCTATTTAACCCAAAAGAGTTTCAACACTAGAGTTTCTACCTTCCTCTTCTGGGGTATCTATGCTGGTTTAGCACTCCTTCTTGGATTATTAGTCTTCATCATGACAAGAGGCAAAAACAATATGTTCAATTACCTCAAGTTCATCGATTGTGAAAAAATCGTTTGGTGGGCTATCTTATCACCAGCGTTATTATCTCTCTTATTAGGATTCCTCTTATCATCCTTCGCCCAAATGTTATTCATCGCTCTCGCGGGCTTGAGAATCATGTGGTTATCGATGAGACAATTGAGACCTCAATATTAAAAAATAAATCGCACATACACGTGCGATTTTTTTAATCTCCATAATCTGATCCGCGGCTTTTATCTTCCACGAATATTTTTAATGGATCAGTTACATCCGTTATTTCTAAATAGATATATCCTTCTTTATTTGTTAAGGGGCATTCATAGTTACCAGTAAAAATGACACGATGGTTCTTTTTCACTAGCTCTATTACCTCTTTAATAATACGTGCGTATTGCTCAGGATAATGATCTTTAAAACCTTTTAATTGGGTATAGAAAACAGGTTCCATATAAAAGGTATCACCACTTTCTAATTCATAGAGATTAGAGAATGGGTTTTGTTCATCTTTTAGTTCTTTTAAATCTTTAAATTCTTCCTGTTTCATTTGTGGTATGTTTCGTTTCTTAATATTTTAAAAGCGCGGTATATTTGTTCAAGTAATATTAATCTTGTCATTTGATGAAGGAATGTCATTTGCGACAAAGATATGGAGTCATTGCAGCGTTTTTTTAACGCTTCACTTAACCCATATGAACCTCCGATGACAAAGGAGATAGAAGCACCATTATCGACGAGTTTTTTATTGAGATATTCAGAAAATAAGGGGGATGTGTATTCTTTTTTATTTAAATCTAAGCCAATGAGGTATTCACCACTTTTGACTAATTGCAGGATTTTTTGACCTTCTTTATCTTTGGCTTGCTCTATTTCACTTTCACTACTCGCATCATAAATTGGTTCATCATTAACTTCGATAATTTCAATTTGTGAATAGGGTTTAATTTTCTTTAAATATTCATTAATGCCTATCTTAAGATAGTCTTCTTTGATTTTACCAATCGCATAAATCTTAATCTTCATCGAGATTACCTCCCAGTGTGCATTCCCATTGATTAGCGCACTTTAATAGATAATCATCAATGTTTACATTGAAATGTTTGAAGATTTTATAATAGGCGGATAAAGCGACTTCGGGAGTATTCGCTTCTTCGGATAAATGAGCTAAATAGATTTCTTTGGTTCTATCACCAATTAATCTTACTGTCGCAATCGCGGAATCTTCGTTGCATAAATGTCCTACGTTAGACATGATTCTTGCTTTCAATTCATATGTCCTATTGGTGTGCAAAAGCATTTTAATATCGTGATTTGATTCGATAATTAAATATGTGGGATTCTCAGCGATTTCTTCACTTTCTTCTGGGAAAAAGCCGGTATCTGTAACATATGTTAATTTTTCATTACCCGCTTCTAGGATATATCCACATGGGTTTTTCGCATCGTGTGAAGTTGGGAATGGTGTAATTTTAATATCTTTAACGATAAATGGTTCAAATAGATGAACCACATTGCTATTTGTGGGTAAAGTTCCCTCTAGTGCATATTGAATTTTGGGAGAAAGGAATTTTAAACCGGAGATATGATCAGCGTGGTCATGGGTAAAGATAGCCGCGTCGATATCTTTGACAGTGAGATTAAACATCTTTAATCCATCTTCAAGACGAGTTAAAGAAATCCCCATATCAATGAGGATGTTTGTTTCTTTATATCTCACAATCGTGGCGTTACCTTTGGAACCACTACTGATGATATTGAATTTCATAATTAGTCGATTTCTTCACCTGCGCGAATATTCGCCATTTGTTCTTCCCATTCAGGGCTTGGAAGTTCAAAACGACCAAATGCTTTATAGAAGAATAAACCACATGTACCGGTTTGACCGTTTCTGTTTTTAGCGATATTAACTTCAATATATGAGGCATCGCCTGGCATAGCTTCGCCTAATTGTTTTTCTTGGGCGGCTTTCACCATTTCGAATCTTTCAGCTTGGGTTAATTTGCCCATTTTCTTATTGCCAGCGCTTGTTTCTTTCTTAGAGTTCTTATAATAGTCTTCACGATACAAGAGCATAACGACATCAGCGTCTTGTTCAATAGAACCAGAATCACGTAAGTCAGAAAGCATTGGTTTTTTAGTATCACGTTTTTCAACATCACGAGATAATTGAGAAAGAACAACGACAGGGACTTTTAAGTCTCTCGCTAAACCTTTTAAGGCTAAGGAAATCTTTCTCACTTCTTCTTGACGGGAGTCGTTTCCTTTAGAAGTATTACCTGTGGTAATTAAGCCTAAATAATCGACGACGATTAATCCTAGATCCGGATGTTGCGATTGTAATTGACGAGATTTAGCGATGATATCCATTAATTTAATGCCTGGAGAATCATCGATATAAATTGGTGCAGCGGAAATTGTTTTAATAGCAGAAGCGACTTTCGCTCTTTCTTGACCACTTAATGTACCGGTGCTGATATGTTGAAGTGGAACATTGCTATCCGCGGCGACAAGACGTCTCACTAAGAGTTCAGACGCCATTTCTAATGAGAAGATAGCAACAGGTACTTGTTTTCTAGTGGCGGCTTTATAAGCAAAGTTAAGCGCTAGAGCGGTTTTACCAACAGATGGACGAGCGGCGATAATGGTCAATTCTGTTTTTTGGAAACCATTAGTTAATTTATTAATATTGTCATAACCAGTTGTTAAACCAGTGACGTTTTCATCATCGAGTTTTTGTTGTGTTTGAAGGGACATTGCCACGACTTTTGCCACTTCTTCAGCGGATTTAAAGGTGGAAATTCTTCTCTTTTCTGTGGCCGCTTTGATTTGTTCTTCAGCGGAGGCAATGAAACTATCGACATCTTCGATTTCTTCCGTTTTATAACGATTATCGATTTCACGAAGGTTGATTAAAAGATTTCTTAAGACCGCTTGGTCTTTAACGATATTCATATAGAATTCTAAGGATGAAATCGCCACCATTGAGTCGGCGCATTCTTGTAAATATTTTGCTCCACCAACGTTTTCAATCTCTTTCGCATTAATGAGTTCTTCTGTAACTGTTAAGATATCAACAGCGATGCTCTTCTTTTGCAAAGACGCTAAAGCGCGATAGATAATTTGGTGTTTTCCTTCATAGAAATCTTCTTCATCTAAGCGGGAAAGCACGCTATAAAGTGCTTCTTTTGTTAAGAAGGCAGAACCTAAAACGGCTCTTTCTGCGTCAGCATTATAAGGAAGGTCAGTTCTTACTCTTTTAGCCATAATTATTTACCCTCCTCAACGATATGGACATTGATAACACCCACGACACCTTTGTGTAATTCGATTTTTAAGCGATGATATCCAAGGGCGTCTAGCGGTCCTTTATCAATAAATTTTCTCTTATCAATTGTAATGTTATGTTGATTAAGCATAGCTTCTTCGACTTGTTTTAAAGAAACGTTACCGAATAATTTGCCGTCTTTTCCTACTTTAACAGGGAAAGTGACTTCTAATGATTTTAATTGTTCGGCAAGTTCTGAGGCTTTTGCTTTTAAATTTGCCTCTAAAATACGAGCGTCTTCTTGTTGTTTATTGAGGATTTCTTTTGATTTTTGGCTTTCAGCGACAGCAAGGCGGTTAGGAAAAAGGAAGTTGGTGGCGTAGCCATCACTAACATTGACAATTTGATCTTTCTTGCCAAGTTTCTTCACATCTTTGAGTAATATTACTTTCATTATTCTTCCTCCTCACCACGACGATTGCGGTCATCGTATGTCGCTTCTGATAAGTATGTATTTAAGACGCCTATAAGGGCTTGTTTTGCGCTATCAACTGTCGCACGGTCAAGTGTAACCGCGGACATGGAGAAGTGACCTCCACCACCTAATTTCTCAGCGAGTAATTGGACGTTAATTGTGCCATCACTACGGCAAGAAATCTTAATTTCGTGACTTGCTGTTTTACCAATAACGAAGGATGCATGCACACCTTTAAATTGTAAACAGGCATTCGCTGCTTTAGAAATTGTTGCTTGGTCAAATATTTGTAATGGATTAGCGATAGAAACGACAACGCCATAGAATGGGTGTTCCATTTTGTTGACGATATCGTAAACCGCTCTATGTTCTTCAAAGTCATCTTTAAGATAATCATCAGCTAAGGAGTTATCTGCACCGTATTCTTTAAGAATAGTGGATGCTTCAAATGTACGGATACCGGTATTTCTACTCTTATAGAAGGAAGAGTCGAGGAAGATACCCGCTAGCATGATTGTCGCGTATGTAGATGATAATTCGATTCTCGGGTTAATGGAGGAGAAACGAATGAATTCAGCGATAATTTCACATGTGGAAGATGCCGCTGGATCGATGTGGTTAAAGACTGGATTTTCAATATATTGTTCAGCACGTCTATGATGGTCAATAACAACGACTTTTGAACATTTTTCAATAAGGCGAGGCGCCATAGTCATGTCGGGTTTATGGACATCAACAACCACTAATAAGGTATCTGGATGTACTAAGGCCTCTGAATCCTTACAATTAACAACCAATTTTTCTAATTCTTCTCTTGAGAATGAAGAGGTCATCGCACTTCTTGTTTTCATCTCGGTGGCCTTTAAATCAGCGACAATCATCGCAGGGATTTGGAGACGATTACATATTGCTTTTACGCCCAAACAGGCACCAAAGGCATCCATATCCATATTGGTGTGACCCATAATTAAGACGTTGGATGTACTCTTTAATAAAGTGATTAAGGAGTCAGCAAGAACACGGATTTTAACTCTGTTACGTTTTTCTTGAGCTTCGGTTTTGCCACCATAGAATTCCATTTCGCCACCGAAAACGGAGACGACAACTTGGTCACCACCACGGCTAACGGCGATATTTAAAGCATTACTAGCTAGTTCATTTAATTTAATAACATCTGGGAAGTCATGAGCTAAACCGATGGAAAGAGTTAATGGAATATCTTCACCAGAAGAAACAGCGCGGACTTCATTAATGATGGAGAATTTATCCGCTTTCATTTTGGTGAAACTATCATAACTACAAAGCATAGAATAGTTATCATCCTTAACACGTCTAAGGAGAATGCCATATTCTTTTGCATATGCAAAGATAACGTTTTTCACTTTTGTAACCACGTCGTTAAAGTCGTCTTCACCACGAATAACATCTTGGTAGTTATCAATAGCGAGAACACCAACGACAGGGGCTTGTTCTTTGGAATATTTTAATAATGATTCGTAATCGGTAATATCCTTAAAGATCCATAATCCTGCATCAGCAAGATATTTAACTTCATAGTTACGGGAGTTAATAACCACTTTAACGGAACTATCAGGATTATTTGTGTCTTTTAAACTTTGTAAATCAGGTTGCCATTCAAAGATTTTGGTATCGATGATGTCAATATGACGTTGTTTGAATAAATCGTTTGTCCATACGATGGTGTCACTTTCATCCACGACTAATAAACCGATCATGGCGAAGTTGTAGGCTTCTTGAATATCACCACCGATAACTTCAGCAGCACGTAAGTCTGTCTTTTGACGTAAAGATGAAATAATAAGGGAAATAATCCAAACGTATAAACAATCAAGGAAAACTAAACTGGAAGCACCAATGAGGATGTATTTACTATTAATAGTGTCAACTTTAAATAGTTTATTAAAATAAAAAGCCACAAATAGTCCAATAAGCACTAATTGTGTAATGATAAGTACAAATGATACGATTTTGATTCTTCTAATAGTCTTTCCCATAATAGTATTTCCTTTGAGAAACATTATATTACAATTTATTAAAAATAATAAATATAAGTTCGCTTTTGCGAAATTATTATTTATTGAAAGGACAATAAAAAATGGCTATAAATGGCCAAAAGAGTGGCGATTTCCACCATTTATCTTATTTTACAAGCGAATGGACTGCGATAAATCCAGACGCGATAGCAAATCGTAAGTTATATCCACCACAGATGCCATCGACATTTAATGCTTCACCGATAACATAGACGTTTGTGGTTATTTTTAATGCGAAATCCTTATTAATTTCATCCAAAGAGACACCACCAACAGTTACTTGGCCATCTTTAAAGTCATATAATGATTCGACTGTAAATCTTTCATCTTGAACAATATTAAGAATGATTTTTTCTAATGATTGATTGATAATTTCTTTTTTATTTAAGTCATGCTTTTCAATCATATAATTAGCGTATTCTTCTTTAAAAAGCATTAGAAATGCTTCTTCAACTGTTTTACCTAAAATGTCTACATGTAATTGTTCAGGAAGACCAATGCTAATTTGATAATCATTCATATTGATATCCTCATCGATCATTTTGCGAGATATCAAAGAGGACATATTGAGGACGGGTATACCAGACAAGCCATCTTTTTTGAATTGAACTTCACCATAACATTGTTTAACAATGTCCTTCTTATAAAAAAGGGTGATTGTTGCCTCAAAGCGGCAGCCAAATAAAGAGGCAACATTTTCTTTTAATCTAACTGGGCATAAACCTGGATATGTTTTTGTGACCTTAACATTGTGATTTTCAAAAACATTTCTCATTTCTTTAGATAAACCACCAGTAGCGATGATTAAATAATCAGCTTCAATGTTTTGTTCTTTTAACTTGATGGTTACTTTATTGTTTTTGCTTTCATAATCAAGGAACTCATCATAAATAACTTTAATGCCTAATTTATTGATTTGATGATAGAGGTTCTTCACTGCTTGTGGAGCGGATTCATGAATCGGATAATAACCGTAATCCTTAATTGTTTTTGTATCAAATCCGATTTCTTTTAATAAGGATAAATATTGAGATAATGATATGTTTTTAAAGGTATTTTCGATTAATTCAAGCGCTAGAGCATTATAAACAGAAGGGTTATCTTCTAAAGGAGCAATATTACATTTACCCCCTCCTGTCATTGATAATTTCTTTCCTAGTTTTTTATCTTTCTCTACGATAACAACTTCAAAAGAAGGTTCTCTCTTCTTTAATAGAACCGCGGAACATAAAGTGGAGGCTCCACCACCGATAAATACTACTTTTTTCATATCGTTATATACCCTATTTTAGTTTTAATGTTTTTAAATAAGTTTTATGATCTTCACTTACTCGATAAGATTCAACTGCCTTTTGAATGGCTTTATTATGAGTGAATGTATCGAATTGATGCTTTTCGATGGCTTTAATAAAAGAATTGTAATTCTTCGCTAAACCAGTAGCGAGATACCAAGCGATCATCATTTTGACATAATAATCATCTAATTTGACTTCCGCTACTTTTTGAATGTGCTCTTCTCTAAAGTCTTTGTTGAGATAATAATTCATCAAGCATTTAACCGCATATCTCACACGATATAATTCATCACTCTTTAACCATTCGTAAATAACATTGATGAGTTTTTCTTTGTGATTATTAAGATATTTATTGCATAAAGCATCAGATACTGACCAATTGGTTACATAAGGTAAAAACTTATCGACATAGTCAATAAATGTATCATAATCCTTGATATTTGACAAAATAAAGGCGTGAAGAATGTTTTCTTCATGATATTGATGGGGGAGAGATTTTAAGAATTCTTCTCTACTCTTTACATCAATTTCTTTGGCATATTTTTTAATAATAGGAAGTCTTACACCAATAAATGTTTTTTCATCAATATTAGGTAAT
>JAILGI010000032.1 GCA_024696885.1 Bacilli bacterium | reverse complement strand
ATTATTAACTCTTTATGTCGCCCTTTTATCTGGCCTTATCATTTGGTCCAGTTTCCATGGCGTTCTCGTTCGTCCATTTATCCTTGTTGGTGTTTTACGTAACTATATGGCCGCTGGTCAAAAGAGCATCCCAAGTGAATCAGACTTCAAAGAACTCGATGGTAAATCTGCAAAATTCAGAAAGTTACATCATTCTTATTAATTTTATTAATAATTAGTTAAAAAAGTCATCGCAACCCGATGACTTTTATTTTTGCTTCTACAACTAGTCAATAAGAATGGGTGGATTAAAACTATTATTTTTCCCTTCATGTTAATTGTAGTTTCTCTTATCTATTGCTTGAACAATGATGTCTTCATCACTAACGTTAATGGTGTCATGAAGATTCAATTCTTCCACCATACTTTTTGCTCTAAAATACGCTTGCATTTGAGGATTCGTTAAAACGGAAATCATTCTTTGACCATCTACAATGTAAATATCTTCATACTGCGATTGCTCTAAATAAAAGTCTAAATTCTCATTAAGTTCCTCAATGGTTATTCGTTTCATTTTAATGTCCTCCCTTTTTAGTTTCACGATATCTTTCTCTTATAATAAATCAATTCGCTAATACTATGCTATACTTAATAAGTATCTTAATAATTTGACAACAATATACTGCCTGAACTTAACAATGGTTTTGTGACATTTTATTAAATTGAGAGGAAAACATATGAAAGAAGTCAAACATTATAAAGTTAGATGTCCAATATGTGGCAATACAGATTTTGTAGCGATTAAAGAACCAATTGGGGGTTTTAATTGGACAATTGAATCAGAAACGTTGCTTTTAGGTTGTACTAAATGCTTTTTGATTCTTCCATTCAATGAAGCTGCCATAAAACAATGTCTTGAAATAGAAAAGCAAAATCAAAAAGTTCAAGAAGAAATAAAAGTGTGTGAAGAAGATTTATCTCGTTTGAAAGTCGAAAAAGAAACAAAATATAACCAACTAAATGAGAAAAAGTTGGAAGTTGAACAACAAGATAGTTTGTCAATAAGAAACAAAATCGAGTGGTTAAAAGATGACATTAGTGAAATCGATCAAAGAATGATGTGGGCTGAAAAAGAAATCCAAAGATTAAAAGATGGTGGAGAAGACGATGTATATTGCCCACCACTAAATAAGTCTGACATGAGATTCGATTTGTTATTAAAAAATCATAAAGAATTGCTGAAAAGAATTGAAGATTTAGAAAAAGAAATAAAAGATTTAAAAACAAAATAATCATGTCTATAAATGCTAAAGAATACATAGAAAACCCCTGTAAATCCTCGTCCCTTCCATATTGGAAGAGTAAAAGTATTGTTATTCCATCCAACTTAATAATCCTAAGAGAGGATGAATACAAAGGTGATATCGATGGTTATATTGATAAACCATATTTTAAACTTATTCATCATCTAAAATATGTTGATAAACCAGCAATAATAGATGGATATACATTAATAAATATCACCCCTGAAGAATTAGTTAATCACATTAAAGACTGCTACCAAGATATAGGCATAACTATTGAAGAAGCGTATTCATATCAAAATAGAGAAGTCTATGATAAAGACCTTTGGCTTGGTTTAAAAGATAATAAGACTAATAAAGTTATCGCATCTGGCATAGGGGAGATTGATAAAACAATCAAAGAGGGTACCTTAGAATGGATACAAGTTTCTCCAGATTATCGAGGCTTAGGGTTCGGTAAACTGATAGTGGAAGAATTATTATCGAGAATGCTTAATAAAGCCGACTTTGTTACTGTTTCCGGAAAAGTAAATAACCCTACAAATCCCCTCAAACTATACGAATTGTGTGGGTTTGAAAATAAAGTCATTTGGCATATTCTTCACAAAAAATAAGCGGGATATGATATAGTTATCTAAGATAAAGTTATGAAAAAGTTCTATAAAAATCTTATCCTTCCTCTATTAATGGTGGAGGCATCTATTTTGGTTATTATTCCATTGATAAAACCACAGACTCGTATAACATTGGGGCACAGTAGAACTATCCAATGGAGCCTTAACCTCCTTTACCTTTGAACACTTATCAAGATATTGGACCGATGAAGAAATGGATAGATGGACAAAAGACACTTCATATCAATTACCCAATCCTATTCTCTACGATTATGTAGGTGGGACATATACCCGTCTATAATCCTTAAATAATATAAAATATTAAATATATAGTTAGTTTTGACTAACTTTTTATTGACATACACTCACGTCGTTATATAATAAGGTGGTTAGTTTGAACTAACTAACACATTTTTTAAGCCATTTAATAGCATAGAAAGGAAGGAATTTATGCTCAAAAAATTAAATGAATTTCAAGTAGGCGAGACTGGCCTAGTTAAAAAAGTTGAAGGAGAAGGACGCTTCCGTCGAAGATTGCTCGACATGGGTGTTACTCCTGGCACAACCATCTATTTAAGAAAAAAGGCACCTTTAGGTGATCCATTAGAAATCACTTTAAGAGGCTATGAATTAACTTTAAGAAAAGATGAAGCCAAATTAGTGGTTTTAGAAGTGGAGGGTAAAAAATAATGAAAAGATTTGCCCTTGCTGGTAATCCAAACTCCGGAAAAACCACCCTCTTTAACAGTTTAACTGGCAGTACAGCTCACGTAGGTAACTGGCCTGGTGTTACCGTTGAAAAGAAAGATGGCACTTATAAAAAGTTAAAAGAAGCCATCTCCATTATCGATTTACCTGGTATTTATTCTTTGTCTCCATATACGAGTGAAGAAGTTATTGCCAGAAACTACATTATCGATGAAAAACCCGATTGTGTGATTAACATTGTCGATGCGACAAACTTAGAGAGAAACCTCTATTTAACCACCCAATTATTAGAAATTGACGTCCCAATGGTGGTTGCTATCAACATGATGGACATTCTTAATAAGAATGGTGACGTCTTAGACCTCAAGATTTTAGAGGAAAAACTCGGCGTTCCATGCGTGGAAGTAAGCGCTTTAAAAGAAGACAATCTCGACAAGTTAATGGAGGTTGCATATAAAGCCTCTTTAAAAAAGAGAATCGGTAGAAGTGTCTTCTTAAATAAAGATTTAATCCACCTCATTGGCGATGTCAAAATTGCCTTTGAAGGTAAGGGTGTTGATAACCCCTTATTCCACTCCATCAAATTAATTGAAAATGATGAAGTAGAAACCAAGATGCATCCCGATTTAATTAAAATGGTGGATGACTTCAAAAAGACATTCAATGATGATGTCTTTGGCGATGACATTGAAGCGGTTATCGCCGATAGCAGATACAAATACATCACCGCGGAATTTAGAAAAGCTCTAAAGAGAAAAGCTCATATTGAAGAATATGATTCTCATAAAATGACGCAATCCGATCGCATTGATAAAGTGATGACTCATAAAGTTTGGGGCTTATTCTTATTCGCTATCATTCTCTTCTTAGTCTTCCATTTAACATTCTCGGAAAATTTCTTCTTCTTAGGAAAATTATTAGAGCATAACGGTGTCGCTCCTTCATTAGGAGGAACAATCTACGAAGGCTTATTCTGGACGGAATCAGGTATCAATTCTCCTGGTGTTATCCTCTTTAACTTCTTCGATATGTCGTTCTCCGCGATTATAGAAGCGACTAAGAGTGCAATGGAATCAGGATTACCGGAATCCGCACAATGGCTCACAGGCTTTGTCTGCGATGGTGTTCTCACTGGTTTATTCGCCATCTTAGGTTTCTTACCCCAAATCCTCGTCTTATTCCTCTTCTTCGCGATTATGGAAGATACAGGTTATATGGCGCGTGTTGCCTTTATCTTTGATAAATTGTTCCGTAAATTTGGATTATCAGGTAGAGCTTTAATCCCAATGATTATGGGCTTTGGTTGCTCAGTTCCTGCGATGATCAATACCAGAACATTAAATGATGATAATGAAAAAACCGCGACTATCAGAGTTATTCCATTCTTCTCCTGCGGTGCGAAATTGCCTATCTTACTTGGTATCGCTGGTGGTATCGCCGAAGTCTTTAATTTCTCCAACGTCGATTTAATCACCTATTCCATGTATGTCGTAGGCATTATTACCGCGGTTATTTCCGTCTTAATTATGCGTAATAGCACATTAAAAGGTGATGCCGCGCCATTCATCATGGAATTACCAAATTATCACTTACCACAATTTAAAGCTTTGATGATTCACCTTTGGGATAAAGCTAAACACTTCGTCCAAAAAGCATTCACCATCATCTTAGCAAGTACCATTATTGTTTGGTTCTTAACTAACTTTGGTTGGAACTGGTCAATGGTGGACTCCATTGAAGATTCTATCTTAGGTAGTATTGGTCAATTAATTCAACCTGTCTTCACCCCATTAGGCTTTGGTGGACAACTCTCCTCTATTGGTTGGGTATTCGCTGTTGCGGCGATTACCGGCTTAATTGCTAAAGAAAACGTTATCGCTACATTTATCTCCTTAGGTGTTGTCGCTGTTAACTACATCCATGGCAATCCTGAATTATTAGCCGCTATCGAAGCGGATGAAGATGGTATTGAAGCGACCGTAGCGATGATTCAAGCGACCGGCATTACATGGCAAGGTTGTATATCCTTCATTGCCTTCAATATGCTTACCATTCCTTGCTTTGCTGCATGTGCTACCGCGAAAGCGGAATTACCAAAAGGCCAATTCAAATGGACATTATTATTCTGGATCGTGGCTTCCTTCTTAGGTGCATGTTTGGTTTATAGTTTCTTAAGCATGTTCTCTACCGCTTCATTGGCGTGGGCTATCCCAGTCACCATTGCTTTATTAGGATTATTAATCGGATCCATCTTCTTAATTAAATACTTAAATAAGAGAGGATTCAGATACGGAAGAAAGGCTTAATATGGGTGAAACAGGCGCTTTAATTCTCCAAGTAGTGGTTATTTCTCTCACTGTTCTATTCTTCCTCTTCCTCATTGGTAATCATTACTATAGGAAATCCAAAGGATTACCAACTGGCGATTGTGCTTGTTGCCATAAAGGCACGAAAAAAATGCTGAAGGAATATCGTAAACTTTATTCTAAGAATAATTAATTATCTTAAAGGCGAGAGCAAAATCTCGTCTTTTTTTCAAAATAAAAAAGATATAAGAATAAAGAAAGAGGTCAATAATTATGAAAAGTAGATTGCCCTTATTAGCGTTTGCTGCCATTCCTTTTATGGCGGTAACCGCCTGTACATTTTTTAGCTCAATAAGCCCAGAAACCGCCGCTAATAATTTAAGAGAAAAAGAATACGAAGTTACAGTCACTTCTGGAAACGATGTTGATACTAGTAATCCAGATACACCTTTATACAACTTGTCATTCGTCACCGATTGTGTCTATGGTCAAAAAGATAGTGACGAAGTGTATTTAATTTATTTCCCATCCACCGATGATGCGGAAGATCAAATGAACTTCATCCACACCAAACTCAAATCTGGACAAGTTAATGAAATGATTTATGTCGGTACTTCCCAAGCTATCAAAGATGCGGGAATTAAGACATTATTCTAATTAGAACAAAATGAAAAAGAAAACGAAGGAATGCAAATCCTTCGTTTTTTAATTCCTTAACGATGGTATTTCTTCTTTAATTTTGGATATTTACTGTAGAAAGCTTCTTTATCTTTATACATGTTTTCATCTGCGCGAGAGAAGACATCTGTATATGTTTTATCTTTCTTTATTTCAAAGAAAGCAATACCTTTTGAAACGCTGATAGGATGAGTTAAGACACCCTTTTGATCGTATTCTTCAATCTTTTTATTCGCGGATTCAAAGATTTGCATTGTAATCTCTTTATCGTTATCCGTTAAGACAATTGCGAATTCATCGCCACCGATACGGAAGACACTTTCTTTATCGTAGACTTCTTTTAAGATAGAGCCAATCGCGGTGATGGTCTTATCGCCACTTTCATGGCCATAATTATCGTTAATGTATTTCAATCCATTAATATCGTAAATAATGACGCAGAATGGCGATTTTAAATCGATTTGCTTAATACGATTAACGTATGATGTACGATTACCCAAACGTGATAAAGAATCGACATACGCTTGTTTTTGCGTATAAATAATGTAATCTTTAATCTCTTTTTGAGTTTTACCAATCTGTTTTCTTAATTTTCCGATTTGGTCTTTTTCACTTTGTGAAATATTTTCCACATTCACGGAATCAATAGGTTCAGTAATCTCACTCATCAAAGTTTGAACATCAGTTTCCAAAGCGTTAATTTCCTTTGATAAAACTTCAAATCTTCTTCTGATGCCTAAACTGATAAGGAAACCAATAAGGATACCAGAAAGAGAAGCGACCACAACGATGATAACGATGGAACGAGTGGAGTTTTCTAACATGTTGTTATACCAGTTAGCCCAAACATCCACGCCGATAATGAAGAGAACCTCGTTAGTGTGACCTTCTTTATCACTAAATACAGGTGCGTATGCACTATAGAAAGTACCCCATTCATCGGTATATGTTTCATTATCAAAATCAGGATTGCCATTTTTCGCCGCTTCTAATGCGCCAGTCCATTCTAAATCCGCACCAAAAGCCGCAGGTTTTTTAGGATCTGGGTCAATTATAAATTCAAATTTATTATCTGGTAAGTCTCTCGCTAAATAAATATACGCTAATTCGCCAGAAGTCTTTTCGTTTGACATCGCAAAATCACGAAGGATATGTAATGCCTTCTCATAATTAGGTGTCATTTCTGTTGGGTGTTCAAGGTCAGTATCTTCTTCTTTAATACCCACTAAAGAGTCACCATCGATGAGCTTAGCAGCGGTAACCGCCATTTCGATGGACTTACTTTCGACCATGTTTTTCATTTTAGAAATGGAATCCGCTCTTAAAAAGATGGCGGATACCACAGTGATAACGATAGTAAAACCACTGATTATCAACATGATAATAGTGGATAGACTTAATGATCTTTTTTTCTTTTCCGTTTTTGCCGGCATATCAATAACATTATGACATATATACACGCGATGAAGAAATGTTTTTGCAAAACATAGTAAACAATCTATTCTCAATAGATATTTAATTTCAGTAGTGGTATATTCTTTTATTGGGATTATCCCAAAGACTATGAAAAAGAGACTCAAATTACTTTATAAAGAACACACATTGTATTGTATATACATTCTTTTTGCCTTAATCACCTCTATTATCGCTTTAGTGATGGGTATCAATTATCTATCTAGAAGAGATAAATGCAATGTCATACGTTCTGAAGTCGTGGAAGTCAATGAAAAAGAGTATACAGATGGAACAAAAGAAATGGACTTTACCATCGAAAGCCAT
>JAILGI010000060.1 GCA_024696885.1 Bacilli bacterium | reverse complement strand
TTACCGTAGAAGTCTTTTTGGACTTTTAAGCCCACTTTGATGTCATCGCTTACTGTTTTATAAACACCTTTAGATTTACGGGCAAATTCATTCCATTGTTTGATATATTCACGGTTGAAATTAGTTTGAATAGTCTTTACTTCTTTAGCGAAGTTATATCCATCACCTGATTTATTACCAAATAAAACAGTGTTAGAGGAGTTAGATGAGTTAACGTTCGCTGCGTTTTCTAAATTCTTACGCATGACCACGATTTCACCTAAATCGGATTTATTCGTGCAATATAACAAATCATTGTAGTTATAGACATTCACACCATTGGTAACGATATTGAAGTTAAATGTATAGGTTTCTAAGATATCGGGGTTTGTGAATCCAAATGTGACATATGATGGGATTACTTTTTGAGCGCCACCATGAGAGAAGTTAATCACTTTCTTATTTAAATCAACGGTGATGTTTTCACTATTATCGATTAATTTAATACCACTATTGTTGTTTTCGGTAATTGCAGATACATCGAATTCAATTGAGGATAATACTTTGGTGTTATTCTTAATATCATATTGTCCGTAATAGAGTTTAGAACTGACATTTGATTGACTACCTTTCACCGCAGTATTAAAGGCAATAGTGTTCTTATTAAAGATTGTCGCATTCATTTTCTTTTGGACATTGCCCTTATCGTTAGCGACGGTAATTGCGACTTCACCAACAGATAATGTATGTAAATAGGCGTTATTTCCTTTGATATATATCTCCGCGTGAGGTTCTTCCACGCCATCGGTGTTATAGACGTTCCACACTAAAGATTGACCAGTTGGATAGTTTCTATCGTTGATCGCTCTAGCTTTTAAGGGGTGTCTTGTCTTTTCACCGGATAAAGCAAATACTTCGTTATCTTCATAATCCCAAGAGATATCAACGATATCGTTATCGATCAAATTGAAAGTCATGCTAATCGCACTGACGGAGAGTAACGAAATAGCAAATGGCATGATTAATAAGATAATTAAGTTCTTCTTAGAGGCCATTAGTTAGATACCTCCAAAGATAGGAATTTATCATTAATTCTCTTCTTAAATTTAATGGAGTATGGGAGTAATGATAATAAGACAATGCCAATACCAATTAAGAAGACAACGTTATAGTTAATTTTGTAATAACACATAATTAAGGCAGCGACGAAATATAAGAATGGCACGACATATGTGTAGACTGAGGATAATAAGGCATTCTTTTCTTGGTTTCGTTTGATATTTAATTCCTCAAATAAAGAGACAACCGCTAAGGTGGTGAGGAAGATAATATTCATCAATAAGCCATAACCAAAGCTAATCCAGTTAATGGTTCTTGTTAAGGCTAAAACGAAATAGGCAATTAATAAGAATGAGATTGATAAAATCAATGGGATAAATACCTTAATGGTGAGTTGTTTAGATAAACTCACAGGCATTGATTTCATTAATCTAACATTCTTATTCTCATTAGTGATGTAATTGTTCGCTCCTTGGAAAATAATCGCAGAAACAAGCATCATTAACATGACATCTAAGAAAGCGATGATGTTTGGTACAGCGACTAGATAATAGGAAAGCGCACCGCTAGTGAAGATAGTGTTTAAAGATTTAATAATTAAATAAGATAATAAAGGTTCCACCATTAATAGACCGGTAAAGGAAAAGATAAAGTTACTATTTCTAAAGAGAAGGATTAACTCTTTTCTAATTAATGCTTTCGTAGGGGAAGTTTGTTTTAATTCCCTTTCTTTCTTATCTTTCTTCTTTTGATCAGAGAAGACATTTTGTAAGAATTTGTTATAGAAATAGATGGCCACTAATAAGCCAATAGTGAAGATACCAATAGATATCGCAATAGAGGGAAATATAGATGTGGCGTTATTGTTAACGAATGCATCTTCTAAGAAATTAACAGGCACCATAAACTTACTCGCTGTGTTAATCGCACTTAATACGGATGTAGTGAACAAGGAATCGATATTGTTATTCGCTACTAAATTAATAAAGATGTTAAGCGCGCGTGAGTATAGGTACGTAAGGCCAAATGCGATAATAACCACAACTATAAATTGAGTGATAATATGCTTCTTTAAATAATCGAGGGCTAACTTAAATGGGTAGACGAGTAATAAAGCGACACCGCCTTGGAAGAAGAATAGGAAGACCGGATAATAAACGACATTGAAATAGAAGATAATCATCTTTTGATAGATGAGACCATATGTGACGAATAATGGTAAATTGAAGACCAAATTCATGAAATACATGGTTAAGAACATAAAGAAGAGTTTAGATAACACTATCTTTGTGTTACTAACCGGCATAGCTTGTAACTTGGTGTTGTCTTCTTCATTAAAGAATAATTTCTTCGCGGTGAATAAAGCGAACACCGTTAATAAAGTAGAGATAATGAAGAGGAACAATGTGAAATATGTATCCGTTGCTTGATTAATCTTTCTTAATTTGGTGAAGATTGATTTGAATAAATAGACTTCAATAACAATAAAGATAACCGCGACAACAAGCGCAAAAACCAAACCTAAAACACGGCTCACTTTATTTCTTGATGAACCTTGGAATAGAAGTTTAAAATCTTTCGCGATTAATGAGAACATTATTGATTAGCTCCAAAAATGTTTAAGAAGATACGAGGTAACTGTAATCTCTTATTTGGATCTTTATTTAAATCCATTAATTCAACAACTTTGCCGTTATTGATGATCGCCACCCTATCACAGATTTTGGCGATGATATCGATGTTATGGGAGGTGATGAACACCGCGTGACCGTGATTTGCGAATTCACGCATCATCTTTTTGAGTTCTTCCACCGCCATAATGTCTAAACCAACTGTCGGTTCGTCTAAAATCCAGACATCAGGGTTATTTAATAAAGAAGCGATTAAGCATAGTTTTTGCTTCATACCATGAGAATAGTTAGCGATGCTCTTTTCTAAATCGTCTTCGGTTAAGACTAAACGTTTAGCTAAATAAGCGACGTTTCCCGCGAATTCCGCTTCCGAAATACGATAGATAGAGGCGATAAATTCTAAATATTCATAACCAGTCATGGATTCATAACATGTCGGTTCACTAGCGACATAACCAAATCTTGATTTTGCGATTAAAGGTTCTTCTAAGATAGAATAGCCTTCAATCTCAATAGAGCCGGAATTAAAGCGTTTAACCCCAATCATACAGTCAATGGTCGTGGATTTACCGATACCGTTGCGGCCAATAAAACCAAATAGTTCACCGTTATAGACTTCTAAGTTAAGCCCTTTTAAAACTTCTTTAGGGCCATATGATTTAAATAAGTTAGAGATTCTAACCGCTGGGGTGATTAATTCCGAATTATCTTGATATGGTTTTAACATTCCCTTTTCATAGAGGTACACTACTCTTTCAACGTGAGGAATAATGACTTCTTTATTATCAATAGGGAAATCTAAACAATCGGTGACACCTTTTGATAATAAGGATTCACTGATTTGTTTCTTTTTGCTTAATCCGATAACTGGGATAGCGATATGAGCAGCATCTTTTTTCTTTTCTAATAAAAAGTCTTTTAATTTGATTTCTTTATCTTCAATATCCACGAATATTAAGGAAAATGTCTTACCGCTTTCATTGAGCAAAGTGAAAACGTCTTCATATTGTTTAACGAAAGAGATGTTATAAACACTATTAAAGATTTGATAGATGTTATTGACGATATCTTGCTCGCGAGCGAGTGTGATAACGTTACGCTTGATAATTTCCATAATTAATGACCTTTTAATTCGGCAAAGATGATTTTATTAGAGGGTTTAACACCTTTTGTTTTCATGAACTTATAAATTGCTCCGCAGTCGGGGCAGAAATAGAAGCCCATGTCTTGGTTGATGTTCTTGCTCTTACAAGATGGACAATATGATGAATATAAAGTTAATGAGCCATTAACCATGTGGTGATGGCTATTTAAGAAGTTAGTTATTAAACTCTTTTCACTTTGTAATGTTTCATTGATTAAGTGGATATGGTTATCCATACCGATTTCACCTAAATGCCATAAGGATAGATATTCAATAGAGAAGATGTCCTTATCTTTTTCTTTCGCTTTTATGTCTTGGAATGTCGCATCATTAGTTAAGATTAATAGGTGTGTATTAGAGGCATCATCTTGCTTATCTTTATAGTTAAACAAGAAGGAGTGTTCCTCTTTATTTGGGGTAAGGGTGATTCTTAATTCACTTGTGGTGAAAATCAATTTCTCTGGTAAAGTGATTTCTTTATCGGAGAATAAAGTACCTTTATTACGGGAATCTAATTCATATCCCTGTTCTTTGAATACTTTTAATAACAAAGAGAAATAGAATAGATATAGTTCATCATCAATATCCTCTTTATCCTCGTAGATATACATCTTCTTATAGAATTTGTAGACGAGGTTATAAAGTCGATCTTTGACTAAGATATTCGTGGGGTAAAAGACTTTTGGTTTGTTTTTAGCTTTGGAGACGTCTCTATAGAAATAGCTCTCTTTGATTTGATTAATTCTTCTTGAGAGTTTATTCGCTAATTGGAGAGCACTCTCCTGAGCGGAATTATCTAAGACGAGTTCATTATCTGTCCTATCTGCGACTTTTAATAAAGAGACGTATAAAGACATATATTGATCAACGAGGAAAGATAATTCATTGATGACGTGAACGATAAAGATATTTTCATAAATTCTTAAATCGTCCTCGTATTGATGGTAATAGACATATTCCGGAATGATGTTGTAATTGCCTTGATCTTTCCAGATGGAAGAGTCGCGAAGAGTCTTTTGGAAGTCTTCTTCGCTAATCATTGAGGCCTCACCGCTTCTCGCGATAATCTCTTCACGTCTATTATTAAGGTGAGGTTTGGAAATGATTGAGAAGATAACAGAGAGAATGAAAGTAATCTCGCGGAATAATTCAATATCATTTTTAAAAGATAAATCCTGGATGGAAATGATATTTAATGAGTTAATGTCGCGATAAAAACTCTCTAAATCGGTATGCCTTTTAGCATAGTTACGAATGTATAGAGTTTGTTCACTTAAATTCAATTCTTCACTTTTCTTCATATTAGAGCTTTCTAATTAAGCTGTTGATTTGTTTTCTAGATAAATTAAATTCTTTCGCACCATAAACGGAATCTAATAATTCCAAGAGTGTTCTTAATGCGGGTTTAACGTATTCTTCAAAACGACCTTCTAATTTGATTAAGATCTTTCTTGCTAAGATGAAATCTAAAGCGTCTTCTTTCTTACCACCTGAGGCGACAAAGACAGGAACTATTTTTTCAATTTGGTTCATGACACGGTTACCAAAGGCCACTTCAAATTGGTCATAGATATAATTTGTAATTTTGAAGAGTTTATCCCAGTCTTGGCTGGTTAATAAGTTATCTTCATTCTTTAAAGCATCTTCGAATAATGCTTTTAATTTGCTATATGAAAGCGTAATTGGGGTAGCAATTCCCTCCGTTTCAAATGGCTCGTTCTTATTATCAAAGGCGATGACTGTAGAACGGTCATAAACCTTATCAGCGATGGAGAATGTGGAATCATCCTTATTCGCTGTACCAACGAAGTATGAGTTTTCTGGAATTGTGACGTTACCATCTTCTAATTTAGCGGGTGGAACAAATCCAAATGGTAATTGCATAATTCTGATCTTCCATTGATCACTTGGGTATTCAAGAACAGATAAGAAATCTGCGAAGTAGTATTCAACACGAGAAATGTTCATTTCATCGAGAACGAATACGTGAATACGATCAGGATTATAGGAAGCTTCATATAATCTGAGTAAGAAGTCTGTTTCGTTATATGTTTTAGAGAAGTCATTGAAATAACCTAAGATGGATGTTTTATCTCTCCATGTCACTTGGACTGGTAAGAATGTAACTTCTGCGTTCACGAATTTAGCAAAATAACGTGGTAAAGATGATTTACCGGTTCCGGACAAACCTTCTAAGATAGAAAGTCTGGTCGCATTTAATCCAGCGATAAAGATACGTAATGTATCGATGTCGTAATAGAGTTTTTCTTCTTTTGCTAAGTAGTTTCTAAATCTTTCCACGAGTTGTGATAAGTTGATTTCATCACTTGGGATAGATTCGACGGAATAACCATCATAAGTAACGTCAATTTTAGATAATCCTGGGAAGACTTTTTCACGGTCGTCTAATTCACGAGCACCACCATCGACAAGGGAGTTACCTCCACCTGCACCAGCGCCACCTAAATTTGCACCGTTAATATTGAGATTTGCATCGTCTTCATTATCAAAGGATGATAAGACAGAGGCATCCTCTTCTTCTAATTCTTTATCTTCACCTAAATCATCAAATTTACTTTCATCAAAGAAAACGTATGGTTGATTAACTTTCTTAAAGTTGACAACAAGAAGACATATCGACATGATAACCGCGGATAAAGCGACTGAAATGATTGTTGTGACGAGAAGTGCTTCTGCGTATAACTTGAACATTAGGAAAACTTGATCCAGGTTATTGAGATTAAGCAAGAATGTTAATCCCACGGTTAAGCCTACGGATAATACTAATGTAGCAATATACGCTACCCAGATTTTCCATGAACGCCACTTAATGTGGTTAATGACTTGGAATCTTCTAACGTAGATAAGGGCAAATACCAATACTACGATATAAAGTCCAGCGATAACTAAAGCGACGTGAGAGGTAACTCCAGTTAGTTCAATTGGACCAAAGCCAAAGCTTAACGCGATTGTTTGGAATAAATTGCCTTCTGCGATCGCAGTGTCTTTTGTCGCGGTAATGGATAACGCTACAAAAATAAAAAGGAATGCGTAAATACCCGCAATACCTAAGGCGATTAAATTCTTTCGAGTGATATAAGGTCTTTTCATAGGATAGACCCTCCTTTATTTCTTTTCTTCTTGTTTTTCTTCCGTTTGTGTTTTTTCGTTCTCCTCTTCTTTTTCCTTTTCGAGTTGGTTAAGACGGATCTTTTCTTCGTGAATTTCTTTCTCTTTCTTTGTCATCTTACGGACTTCAAGTAAATCAGTTTCGTTAAAGTGATAGGCTTTGTCCTTGAAATAGATGGTATTTTCATGAGAAGAAGTCATCAAATCAGAATCATCTAAACCTAATGTGTTTATATCAAAAACTTTAGAGAGCAACACTTGACGTTGTTCGGTTGCATCATCGAGTTTTTTGTGGAAATAAGAAATCATCATCGTACAGTAGACAACGGAAATAATGGTCACTATACCAGCGTATGATTGGAAGAACATGACAAATACGCCAATACCAGGAATTCTTTTATTAGTGTATTTACCAATGACATCGGAGAATTTTGGACGATATGAGTCACTAGCGGCATTAGAATCTCCTCTAGTTATATATCGCACTTCACTACCCGTATTATCGATGTCTATAATGCGGTGAATAACATTAATGCCTTGATCGTTACGATACGCAATAATGTCATAACGTTTTAACTGCGATGAACTTTTTAAAGTTGTCACAGTGATTAAATCGTAAGTATTAAATTGGTTGTCCAAATGGTTGTCATATAAATATTTGTTGGTGTCTAACTTCACAGACATAGAGCCAGAAGCGACCACCATAACAGCGTTATCCCCAAATTGTGTGACGTTATTTTTAATTCTGCTGTACAAGGATAGTCCAAATAAAGGGATAAGGACCGCTAAAAAGGAATAGTAGACAATTGTCTTTCCTATAGAAGCGGCCCTTTGCTTTTTAATAACAACTTCATCATTCGTATAAACTAAATCATCGACGAGTTCGATATCTCTTTCACCGTTACGTGTTTCTTTAATCGAAGATTTGATGTAGTTTCTGAATAAAATGGTAACGACAGCAGCAAAACTTACTACTCCAAGAATAGTAACAATAAGAGCAATAATGTCAGTAACTGTCATTTTCATATAATGAATTGTTCAATAATTTAATATTTTACGTTTAGGAATGAGCCTAATCTTAATGATTAGTTTGGTTCTGCTGTTAATGTGAGTTGTAATTGAACGCCATCTAACAAATCGTGTAAGTCTTTTAAATGACCGGCAACTGTATCAGCAGTGGTTGAATCGTTGTTGGAACCTTGTTGATATGCAAGTCCTGCTGTGGTGTCATCAAAGAATAAACCTGGGTTCATTCCTTCGAAGAAATCACCCCAATCAAATTTAACTTCATATGTGAACACCATTGTTTTGTCAGCATCACCTGTTGTGGTTTGTGTGAAGGCTGCTTGTTGAGCAGTTGGAATAGCACCATTTGCGAATAATGTAACTTCGCCATTGTATGCTTCTGGAGCAACGACATATTCTTTTGTTAAAGCTTCTGCAAAATCGTCAGCTTTATTTGTTACGCTAATAATGGCTGTTAATGTACCTAAGTTTTGAACGTGGCTTAATGTACCTTCCACTGTTAAAGATAACATTTGAGGATTTTCGCCGCCAAAACGAACTCTACCAGCATCGTCATCTGCTAAAGGTTCAAAATGATATGTGTTGTATGAGACTTTGTTTGCATCACCTGTTTTGTAAGTGACAACGTCTTCAAATTGCATGTTTTTATCATCGACAACACCGACTGATAAGTTGGCAGTTTTGTCTTGGACTGCTGGGGCGGATAAAACCCATGCAGCGAAACCGGTTGAAACTAAACCGATGGCACCGAATAATGCGGCACCCATAATGATCTTTTTACGTTTATAAGATCTTCTTGTAATTTTTGACATGTTTTTTGTCCTCCTAATTAGTCAATGAGATTGCCTGTCTTGATGGTTGTGCTGTAAGTAAGACTATTAATAGCATAGAGTGTTGTTAATTTTGTCTTAACTTCATCACCAAGTGCTTTTGTGTAAGTTTGGCCATTGTAATAGGTATATGGATTTGTGTTGCTGTGTCCCCAGGTAAAGGTAACTGTGGCTTGGATTTTTCTCCAACTTAATCCACCTTCAGTTTTGGTATTGCCTTCACCAGAAGCAAGACTCAAGACAGGTGTTGGTAAATTTTCAATTAAACCTGTAGCAACAGCGGCAGCCCATTTTGTTGAATCGGAAACTGTTAATCCATACATCTTGACGAGTTCTGAA
>JAILGI010000039.1 GCA_024696885.1 Bacilli bacterium | reverse complement strand
AAGGCTTTGGTTTCCGCTTCGCTATCTTTATCGAAATGGTTAACGCAGATAACGGCAGGTAAATCATATTTAGCCATGTTTTCCATATGTTTTTCTAAGTTGCAGACACCTTTTAATAACGCGTCAATATTTTCATTATCTAAGTCTTCAAAGGCTTGTCCACCATGCATTTTAAGAGCTCTAATGGTGGCCACTACCACGACTGCATCTGGATGTAAATTACCAACACGGCATTTGATATCTAAGAATTTTTCAGCACCTAAGTCACCACCGAAGCCAGCTTCTGTGATAACCACTGGGGCTAACTTTAAGGCCATGCTTGTGGCTATTAAGGAGTTACAACCGTGCGCGATATTCGCAAATGGTCCACCATGAATTAAAACTGGGTTTTCTTCTAATGTTTGGACAAGGTTTGGTAATAATGCTTGTCTCATTAATTTCATAATCGCGTTAGAGATTCTTAATTCTTGTAATCTCACTGGGCGATTGTCGAATGTATATGCGACAACGATGTTGTTGATTCTTTGATGGAAATCATCAGCGTCTTTTGCTAAGCAAAGGATAGCCATTAATTCGGAAGCAACAGTAATGACAAATTCATCATGTCTTGGTTGACCTTTCTTTTCATCTTGCATAACGGTCACGCTTCTTAAAGCACGATCATTCATATCAAGAGCGCGTTTCCAAATGATTTTGGATGGGTCAATCTTTAATTCGTTGCCTTGGAAGATGTGGTTATCAATAACCGCAGAAATAAGGTTGATTGAGCTAGTTAATGCGTGCATATCCCCGGTAAAATGCAAATTGATGTCTTCACTTGGGATAACACTGGCTTTACCGCCACCAGTTGCTCCGCCTTTTAAACCGAAGACTGGACCTAAGGATGGTTCTCTTAAACAAAGTAAAGAGTTAACACCGATTTTATGCATACCATCATGTAAGCAAATTGAAGAGGTGGTTTTGCCTTCACCAACTTTAGTGGGGGTAATCGCGGTAACTAAAACAAGCTTTCCGTTTTTCTTTCCTTCTAATTCAGGAAGAATGTCACTAGAAATCTTCGCTTTATCATTTCCGTATTGAATAACGTACTTTTCATTAATACCAGCTTTTTTGGCAATCTCAACAATATGTCTCATAATTAATACCGTCCTTATTTTTTCGTTTTATTATATATAATAATTAATCTTTTTCAACACATAATTTTAGATAATTGGTTAATTCTTCTTTAGAGGAGAATTCAATTGTCTCAAATTGATGTTTAAAGAAGGTTATTTGTCTTTTCGCGTAGTTCCTACTTCTTTGCTTTATAAGTTCTTTACACTCCTCTAAAGATATCTTTCCTTCGAGCTAATCAATGGCCTCTTTATATCCTATTGCTTGTCTAGCGGTTAAAGATAAGTTGTATTTCTTCAAAAGTTTTTTAACCTCGTCTATTAAACCGTTTTCAAACATCTTATCAACACGAAGGTTAATTCTCTCATATAGCTCATCTCTAGGTGGATTTAAAAATAAAATTTTAATTTCGTCTTTATTGAAGCGATATTGATGTTGTTGCGAGGCGATATTTTCACTTTTTGTGACTCCATTTTCTGAGATAGCAAGAGCGCGAATTAATCTTTTACGGTTGTTGACATGAATGGTTTTTAAAGCCTCTGGATCAATGCTTTCTAAGCGATGATATATTTCTTCATTAGTCAATGATTCGTATTTTGATAAATCAATTTTATCTTCTTCGGGGAAGGAATAATCATATAACGCAGCGCGAATATATAATCCTGTCCCACCTGAAATAATGATATCTTTATGTTTTTTCATCAAATCATAAATGATTTTCAAAAAGTCTTCTTGATACTCTTTAACGGAATAAACTTCATCAGGTTTTTTGATATCTAATAAGTAATGACGCTTATAATTTGGATCATCTTTACTTATTTTTGCGGTGCCTATATCCATCTCTTGATAGATTTGAAAAGCATCCGCGTTAATAATGGGTAGGTCAAAAATAGAGGCAACTTGCACACTTATATCTGTTTTTCCAGAACCTGTCGGACCAACGATTACGTAAAGCATAGAAAGATTTTAACATAAAAAGCGAATAGTTTTAACTATCGCTTAATATTGTTTTAATTTCTTTTAATAATGAGGCAACTTCGCTTTTTGTTTCTTCATAATTACTCACGATTGGATGCGAGTTATAAATCTCTAATAAAGCTTTGTGTTCCTCGTTTTTATTTTCGTTTTTTAATCGGGCAATTTCTTGACGCATGCTCTTTAATTCAGCGTCATTTTTCAT